>DATFDC010000597.1:0-5656 GCA_035252415.1 Solirubrobacteraceae bacterium | reverse complement strand
GGTTGCCCTGCCACTCCCGCTGCCCGGCTTCAAGCGCGCGCCGGGACCGGTGTTCCGGCCGCGGCCGGTTCCGGACCCCCCGCGCGAGCGGGACCCTCAGCACGGCGGACTCGCGCGCCGCGCCGGCGCGCTCGTCGTCTCGCTGCCCGACCACCACTGGCTCGACCGGGTCGTTCGCGGCCGGGCGTGGATTCCACTCCTCGGCGTGCTCCTGGCCGGCATCGTGGCGGCGCAGGTGGAGATCCTCAAGCTGGGCGCCAGCAACGGCCGCTCGCTCGAGCAGACCACGACCCTGACCAACACGAACGAGCAGTTGCGCGGGAGTGTGGCCGCGCTGTCCGACGACCAGCGGATCGAGCGGTTGGGCACCTCGATGGGCCTGGTCCTGCCACCGGCCGGGGCGGTCGGATATCTCACAGCCGGGCACCACGGCAACGTTGCCGGCGCGCTGGCCAACATCCACACGCCCGATTCGTCCGCGTTCGTGCTGATGACCGCCAAGAACGGGGCGCTGGTCACCGGCCCGAATGCCTCGACGCTGCCGCCGACCCCGGGAGCACCCCCGCCACCGGCCAGCACAACCTCTACGACCACGCCCACGTCCGCCGGCACCGACACGTCGACCGGGACAACGGCGACCACGTCGACGGTGCCGACCACCTCTACAAGCACGAGTACGTCCGACACGACCACGGCCGCGAGCACGACGAGCTCACAAGCGACCACCACCACGCCGGCCACCACCACGCCGACCACGACCGCGACGCCGCAGACGTCGTCCAGCGGGGCGGCCGCGATCGCACCAAGCTCGACCCAGTCGAGCAGCGGGGGATAGCGCTTGGCGCTCATCGATCGGCGCATCGGGGTCCTGTTCATCGCCTTCGTCGTGCTGCTCGGGATCGCACTCGCGCGTGCCACCTACCTCGGGTCGGTCCGGGCCAGCTCGCTCGAGCGGGCGGCGGCCACGCAGCAGGTGAGCAACGTGACCGTGCCGGCGCCGCGAGGAGCGATCACCGACCGCAACGGCGCCGAGCTGGCGATCAGCCAGTCGGCCGATGACATCGTCGCCGATCCCTACCTGATCAAGGACCCGGTCTCGGTCTCGGCCGAGCTGTCCACCGCACTGGGCATGCCGCGTCTGACCGTGCTCGCCAAGATCACCAAGCGGCACACGGGCTACGTCGTGCTCGCGCACCTGGTTCCGTCCGGGCGCGCCCAGGCGATCGACAACCTGCACATAGCCGGGATCAACCTGGTTCCCCAGATGCGGCGGGTCTATCCGCGGGGCAGCGAGGCAGCGCAGGTGGTCGGCGGCGTGCACGGAGACGGCACCGGTTCCAGTGGCATCGAGTACGAGTACAACAATGTGCTCGAGGGGACGAACGGCCTGCGGCGCATCGTCAGCGACGCGATCGGCCAGGCGATCTCGATCGACGACCCGCGCCCGACCGATCCGGGCAAGACGGTCGCGCTCACGATCGACTCCGGGCTCCAGCAGGAGGTCGAGCGGGTTCTGACCCAGCTGGGCAGCACGTACTCGCCCAAGAGCGCCACGGCGATCGCGGTCAACCCGACCAACGGCGCGATCCTGGCCCTGGCCAACTGGCGATCGGCCGCCGCCGACAGCTCGGCCGGACCGGACGACCTCGCGATCGGGCTCAACTACGAGCCCGGATCGACGTTCAAGGCGATCACTGTGGCGGGTGCGCTCCAGGACGGGCTGGTGACACCGAGTACGCCGTTCAACATCCCTCCGGTCCTCCAGGTGGCCGACCGCCAGATCCATGACGCTGAAGACCACGGCTACGAGACCCTGAGCGTCGCCAACATCCTCAAGTACTCGAGCAACATCGGAGCCGACCTGATCGGCATGAAGCTCGGGGCCCCGCGATTCAACTACTGGGTGCGCCGGTTCGGGTTCGGCGCTCGCACCGGAGTCGACCTCCCGGGTGAGCAGAGCGGCATCGTGTTGCGCCTGTCGCAGTACTCGGGCTCGTCGATGGCGAACCTACCGTTCGGCCAGGGCGAGTCGGTCACGCCGATGCAGATGGTGGCCGCGTACGACGCGATCGCCAACGGAGGGATCCTCCGCCCGCCCCACGTCGTTCAGTCGGTGGGGGGCAAGGAGCAGTCCCTGCCGCCGGGACATCGAATCATCTCGTCCATGACGGCACAGGAACTACGCGACATGCTGCGCGGCGTGTTCGCCGACGGCGGCACGGCCTCGGGCGCCGAGATCCGCGGCTACGACATGGCCGGCAAGACCGGAACCGCGAACATCGCTATCGACGGCCACTACTCAGACAGCGCGTACGTCGCCTCGTTCATCGGGATGGTCCCCACGGACCATCCCCGGCTGCTCGTCGCGGTTGTGGTCAACCAGCCGCAGGGCTCGATCTACGGCGGCTCGGTGGCGGCGCCGGCGTTCCAGCAGATCGTCGGCTGGGCCGTGCCCTACCTCGGCCTACCGCCGCACTAGCGAGCCTCGCCGCGAGGCGCGCCGACCTGCGCGACGCCGCCGAGCTGGCGGCGGAGCACCGCGAGCCGATCGTCCCACTCAGCCCCGACCGCGGTCATCCAATCGACCGCGTCCGACAATGGGGCCGGGGTGAACCGGTAGCGCACCTCGCGACCATCCCGGGTCCGATCGAGCAGCCCCGCCGCGCTCAGCGCGCTCAGGTGTTTGACCACGGCCTGGCGGGAGATCGGCAGCTCCGCGGCCAGCTCGGTGGCGGTGGCGGCGGGATGCGCTGCGATCGCGGCGAGCAGCGCGCGCCGGGTGGGGTCCGACAGGGCGCCGAACACCGCGCCGGCGCGGTCATCGGGGCTGGGCGTGCTCACGCCGCCACGAGCGCCGGGCCGAATGTGGCGCCGCCGGTACCGGGCAGCGGTACGCCGACCAGGTCGAGCACCTCGAGCGGGCGGGTTTCGACGATCCGCAGGCGGGTGCTGTCGCCGCGGGTGTCGATGCGAAGCTCGACCCGGCTGGCCGGCTCGTCGTCGTCCGACCACCAGAAGCTCAGACGCTCCGGCGCACACACGTCCTCGATCCAGCCGCTCCGCACGCCATCGGCCGATTCGAACTCGGCCTCGCCGCCGGGGCGCAGGTCGAGCGAGACGCGCTCAGCCAGCCATCCGTCGCTGGTCACCGCGTCCCAGACGGCCTCGGGGGAAACCGGAAGCCAGACCTCTCGCTCAATCCGCTCACTCATCGACGTCCTCCGATCGCATGAAACCCATTCGCAACCAAACGGTTGCGCGTCTGCTACGCTGAGGCGAAACCGCAACCAACTGGTTGCACCATAGCAGACTCTCAGGAGGTCCCTTCCATGCCACTAGTCCCGATGGTCGTCGAGCAAACCGCTCGTGGTGAGCGCTCGTTCGACATCTACTCGCGCCTGCTCAACGACCGGGTCGTGTTCCTGGGCGGCCAGGTGAACGAGGAGATCGCCAACCTGATCGTCGCCCAGCTCGTCCACCTCGAGTCCGACGACCCCGACAAGGACATCCACCTGTACATCAACTCACCGGGCGGGTCCATCTACGCCGGGCTGGCGATCTACGACACGATGCAGTTCATCCGTCCCGACGTGCAGACGATCTGCTACGGGATCGCCATGTCGATGGGATCGCTGCTGCTGGCCGGCGGGGCACCGGGCAAGCGCATGGCCCTGCCCAACAGCCGGATCCTCATCCACCAGCCGTCGGGCGGGTTCGAGGGCCAGTCGAGCGACATCGAGATCCACGCGCGCGAGGTTCTGGCCCTCCGGGCCCGGATCGACGAGCTCTACGCCCACCACACCGGCCAGGAACTAGCGCGCGTTCACGCCGACATGGAGCGCGACCGGTTCTTCACGGGCGCCGAGGCCGTGGCCTACGGCCTCGTCGACCGGGTGATCGAGCATCGCGAGCTTGCCCGGGGCGCCCGCGGGTTCGGTCGCGGCTGAAGAGCTGTCGGGCGAACTACCGCTCGTGGCGGCGCACTAAGCAACTCGGGTCGTCGGCGCGCACTCTGCGGTTGCGAGCTCGCGTCGGAGGTTTTCTCGACCACGATGGTGAAGGCCGTGGATGGATGCCTCCGTTCGTCCCATGCGACTGGCGATCTCGGTCGGTGTCAATCCGACGAGATGCCTCAGCACGACGACGTCCCGCTGGTCATCCGGGAGGGTCTCAAGCGCCTGCTCGAGTCCCCACCGCCGTTCGAGACCGGGGTCATCGCTCGGTAGGGAGGGTGCAAATACCTCCTCACACGGAATCGAGCGACGATCTCTCTGGGAGTCGACCGCGACGTTGCGCGCGACCCGGATGATCCACGCGCTAAATGGCACCTTTCGAGGGTGATAACTTCGGATGACCGACATCAGCTTGAGGAATACGTGCTGAGTCGCATCCTCTGCATCGTGCTCGTCACGGACGATACTGAGCACATATCCATACACATTGTTCTTATATCGGAGGTATAGGAAGCGAAACGCGTCCATGTCTCCACGTTGCGCACGGCACACCGCCGCAGCGATTTCGGGATCCCGGTCATTGTGTTCTATCTCGGCGGACGCGAAGAATCCGCGTGATGGCGCAGTCTCTACCTGAGTTTGTGGAAACGTGTTATCGCAGGTCAGAGTTTTCGCAAGGCGCGTTGTCATCACCTTTCCCTTGGACGACGGAGTCATTGCCCCAAATCGAGGAGACGCCCGCGCGGACGCCGCCTCGACGCTTTCATACCTTCCCCGCAGCCCACCCTAACGCCCAACGAGGCGATTCGTGCCCGCGCACACCCCAGTCTTTTCCGGCACCTACCCTGGGGTTTCGTGCGGCAGGCCCGGCGAAGATGCGCGAAAACGCTTGCGTGACGGGAGATTTTTTGCCCGGGAGGTCAGGGCGCGGGTCAGCACAGTGACACCCCCGCGACGTACCGCCGTCTCGCCTAGCCGCTCAAGCACGATCCCCGTTCGTTCCGTCGGAGGTGATCGCGAGTATCCCGCGTCCAAGGCCCTGTTCTGCATCGAGGATGAGATCCACGGCCTCGCTCCGAGAGCGCACTCCAAGCTTCAGAAAAGCTGATGAAAGGTGACTCTTCACGGTGCCCTCGGCGAGGTACAACTGTTGAGCTATGTCGCAGTTCATGTAGCCCATAACCACCATCCCCAGGACTTGCTTCTCCCTTGCCGACAGGGTGGGGGCACCAACTTGCATGCGTTCTTCTTTGGGGATGGCGATCTGACCCGCAAGGACCGCCGCTACCGTGGGAATCAGCGTCCGCTCAAGCTCGCGCTCGAGCACGTAGCCGTAGGCCCCGGCATGAATGAGGCGTCGAACCTCCGCGTGTCCTGTGTCGCGGCAGACGATGACGAAGGTTTTGTCCCGCTGGGCAAGAGAGCGCACGATCGCGGCCCGGCGAGTGGGCGATCCCAAGCTGGCGAGAACCACCACGCTGGTTCCCTCAGCATCGGTGAAGTCGAGTTCATCGACGGAGGTGCACGCTGAGGTGACGGGAAAAGGGCTCTCGGAGAGGGTCGCGACAAGACGCGCTCTGAGGGTGGCGCCGGGCGAGACCACATGAAGCCGAGGACTGGTCACTGAGGGCATGTCTGCTTAGTTGCTGTCGTTGCCCACACGGAAGCGCCGTGCAATGCGGGCCACCAACGGTCTCGAGCAA
>DATFDC010000596.1:0-9677 GCA_035252415.1 Solirubrobacteraceae bacterium | reverse complement strand
GCCATTCACCTGGTGGGCGGCGGCGAGTGGCGGAATACTCGCGTCGACGCCGCGGCTCAGGCTCGCGCGGCCCGGGCGCGGCGGCCCCCGGAACCGGCGGCGGCGTCAGCCCAGCACTCGTCGATGAATGCGGCGATCTTGCCGGTCAGGCGCTCCGGGCTGACCCGCAACTCGATGATCGAGTTGGCGTCGATCAGGCGGCCGGCGGGAAGCTCGGCGGCGAGCATGTCCGCGTCGGAGAAGGGATGGAGGGGATCGCGGGGATGCCCGATGACCAGCGCCGGCGCCTCGAAGCGCTGGCGCACGGCCCGCTCGGGGGCGGTGCGACCGAACAGGATTCCCTGGAGCACGGCACCGCTCGGCCCCGGGTCCTGGGCGACCCAGTCGAGCACGAGTTCGGCCACGAACGGGACGAACTGGCGGGGTACCGCGCGCGCGCCGCGAGCCAGGAGCTTCATGGCCGGCTCGCCGAGCGTGAGGGCGAGCAGGAGCGGCGTGAACGCGGCCGCGCAGGCCGGGATCGCCTTGTCGAGCACGGGCATCTCGATGATCATCCCGCGCAGGCGCTCGGGGGCCAGCGAGGCGACCTCGAGCGTGACGTTGGCCCCGAGCGAGGTCCCCCCCACGACGGCCTGGTCGAGTTCGAGGTGGTCGAGCAGGGCCACGGCCTGGCGGGCAAACTCGGGCATCGAGTAGCGCCCCATCTCCCGCGGCCGGTCGGAGTCGCCGTGGCCGAGGAAGTCGAGCGTCACCACGCGGTTGCCGTGGCTGGCCAGATCGCTGGCCAGCCGGGTCTGCATCTTCTGCGAGAGCAGCAGGCCGGGCAGCAGGACGGTCGTCCGGGCGCCCGTGCCGTGGATCGTGTAGGCCAGCCTGTGGCCTTCATATGAGAAATAGCCCATCGATTTTCAGGATACCCTTAGGTGTCGACTGGCTAGTCAGCCAGTAGCCCGGCGGGGTGGTAGTACCGTCCCGGGGGCAACATCCACAGGAGGACTACACACATGGCAAAGACAGTGCGATCGCTGACCGGTCAGGTGGTCGCGATCACCGGCGGGGCACGTGGAATCGGCCGTGCCACCGCGGCCGCGCTCATCGCGCAGGGAGCGCGGGTGGCGATCGGCGACATCGACGCGCCCCTGGCCGAGAAGACCGCATCCGAGCTCGGCGCGGGCACGATCGGCCTGCCCCTCGACGTCACCGATCGCGAGAGCTTTGCCGCCTTCCTCGACGAGACCGAACGCCAGCTTGGCCCGCTCGACGTGCTGGTCAACAACGCCGGGATCATGCCGGTCGGCCCGTTCGCCGAGGAGAGCGACGCGGCCGCCCAGCGGCTCGTCGACATCAACATCCACGGCGTGATCCTCGGCTCCAAGCTGGCCGTCGAGCGCTTCCTGCCCCGCGGACGGGGTCACATCGTCCAGCTCGCCTCGATCGCCGGCAAGGGCGGCTTCCCGGGCGGGGCCACCTATTGCGCGACCAAGCACGCGGTCGTGGGGCTGACCGAGGCCCTGCGCTCCGAGCTGCGCGGCACCGGGATCGAGCTGCACCAGGTGCTCCCGATCGGCGTCAACACCGAGCTGTACTCGGGCGTCTCGGCGGCCCGCGGGTTCCCCACCGCCGAGCCCGAGGACGTGGCGAACACGATCGTCGAGCTGCTCCAGACCGGCAAGTTCGAGCTGTTCGTGCCGCGGAAGGTCGCGGCCATCACCCGCATGCAGGCCCTGATGCCGCGCCGCGTGGCCGAGGCGATCATCCGCTTCACCAAGGGCGATCAGCTGCTGCTGGCCGCCGACCCGGCCGCCCGCGCCGCCTACGAGGCTCGGATCAACGGCTCGCCCGCGCCGGCCGAGCAGCAGCAGGAACGCAGCGCAGCCTGACTAACTGCTGAGCCAGTCCGCGATCAGGCGCCCGATCTCGGGGCCGGCGTCCTCCTGCAGGAAATGCGAGGCGCCGGCGATCACGTGGTCGATCTCGCCGCCCAACGCGGCCGCAAACCGCCGTCCGGTCTCGAGCGGCAGCACCGGATCGGACTCCGCCCACAGGAACAGCTTGGGGCGGGTGTCGCCGCGGAGCGCCTCGAGCACGCGCTGGCCGGCGTCCGCCCCGGGCGCGTCGGGCGTGAGCGGCAGGATCAACGGAAACGCCCGTGCGCCGGCCTTCGACGCGGCGTTCGGGAACGGCGCTTCGTAGGCGGCGATGACCTCGTCGCCCGGATCCTGCAGACACGCCCGCCGCACCAATAACCCGATGGGCACGTCCTCGGTTCGCTCGACGAACGCGCGGAACGCCATCCACGCGTCGTTCATCGGCTGGTGGCCGGTGAACAGCCCGGTGTCGAGCACGACGATGCGAGCGAACCGGTCGGCGCGCTCGACCGCGACCCGCAGGCCGATCGGACCGCCCCAGTCGTGAACGACGACCGTGGCGTCGCGCAGGTCGAGCTCGTCGACCAGGGCCAGGACGCTCTCGGTGTGGCGGTCGTACGTGAACCAGTCCATGTCGACCGGCTTGTCCGAGCGGCCGAAGCCGGGCAGGTCAGGGGCGATGCACCGGTGGCCCGCGTCGCGCACCGCCGGAATCACCTTGCGCCACAGGAACGACCAGGTCGGCTCGCCGTGCATGAAGACCACCGGCCGACCGGAGCCGACATCGAGGTGGGCGAGACGAATCCCGTCGAACGATCGATACGACGCCTCGAACGGAAAGTCAGGCAGTCCGGTCAGCAGCTCATCGGGGGTGCGGATCGCGTCGGTCATCGCTTGCCCGTGGGAGCGTAGGCCTTCAGCCAACGTACGATCATCCGCCCGACCTGGTGCCCCGCGTCCTCCTGGAGGTAGTGGCCGACCCCCTTGACCACATGGTCGACCTCGGCCCCGATCGCCCGGGCGAAGCGCCATCCGGACTCGAGCGGGAGGATCGCATCGTCCTCGCCCCAGATGATCAGCTTGGGACGAGGGTCGGAGCCGAGCCTCGCGAGCACGCGCTGCCCGGTCGCCGCCCCCTCCATCTGGGGCGTGGTGGGGAGGATCAGCGGGAACGCGCGCGCCCCCGCTTTCGACGCCGGGTTCGGGAACGGGGCCTCGTAGGCGGCGATCACGTTCGGCGCCGGCGCCATCCGGCACCCGGCGCGGATCAGGAACGAGACCGGCAGGTCCTCGCTGCGCTGGGCCAGCTCGCGGAAGGCCATCCACGACTCGGTCATCTTCTGGTGTCCGGTGAACAGCCCGCTGTCGAGCACGACCATGCGCCCGATCCGGTCGGGCTGCTCGACCGCGACTCGCAGCCCGATCGGACCGCCCCAGTCGTGCACGACGATCGTGGCGTCCTGGAGCTTGAGCTCCGCGAACAGGCCGGCCACCGCGGACGTGTGGCGGTCGTAGCTGTACCACTCGACATCGATCGGCTTGTCCGAGCGGCCGAAGCCGGGCAGGTCGGGCGCGATGCACCGGTAGCCCGCGTCCCGGATCGGCGGGATCACCTTGCGCCACAAAAACGACCAGGTGGGCTCGCCATGGAGGAACACGACCGGAGGGCCCTTGCCCTCGTCGATGTGGGCCAGGCGCAGTCCCTGGAACTTGCGATACCTCGGCTTGAACGGGAAGTCGGGGACGCGAGCGAGGAGGTTGTCGGGGGTGCGGACGATGCCGGGCACGGGCCCGAGAAGCTATCGCCCCTGAACGCGGTTCACGGACCGTGCACGAGCGCCTGCGAGGCGTCGGCCGCCACCGTGACCTCGATCTCGGACGGGAAACGCTCCCAGGCGATCAGGTTGAGCGCCTGGAGGCGGTCGAGCATGGCCTGGAAGGCGGCGGCCTGGGCACGGCCGACGTAGCTGCGCGCGATCGTGAACGACCAACCGGCGGCGGCCGGCGGATCGCTCACGCCGAGCAGCCCCTGGTAGCGCTCGTCGCTCACCGCGCTGGTCACGGTCAACGCCGAGCGCGGGAGCTTCGAGAGTTCACGCACCCGCGCGGCCAGCGCGATCAGCATGTCGAGCGCGGCCGGGCGCAGCCCGCGGTACAGGGCGGGCGTGAAGTCGAGCCGTGACGCGAGGGACCCGATGCCGTGGTCGTAGCGCAGGCCCAGCGAAGCCGGGTTCGAGGGCAGCGGCAGGACGGTGCGCGCCGCATAGGCTCGATCGAGCGCGTCGGGGTCGGCGAACGGATGCACGCTGTCGGGCGGATGCAGGACCTGCGCATTGGAATCGGCGGCGGTCTGCAGCGCGATCAGCCGCTCCAGGCGCGGCCGATCCGTCCGGTAGAGCCGCATGATCCGCTGGGCGCCGAGCAGCCGCCAGTAGTACAGCGAGGAGTCGTCGCCGAAGCTCGAGATCAGCGCGAACGCGTGCGGGTTGTGGTCCGGCGCGGTGTCGAAATACAGCTGTGGGTAGGGGACGGCATGGCCGCCGTCGTACAGGTCGAGCACGCGCTGGAGGTTGCCGATCCCCATGTGGTAGGACTCGAACGCGAGGTCGGTCCGGCCCAGGTGCTGCTCGGCGATCTCCAGGTAGCGCACGGTCCCGGCCAGCGCCTTGCGCGGATCGAAGCGGTCGTCGACCTTGATCCGCGCGCGCTCCAACCGCGCCACCTTGCCGGCCTGGCCGCGCGCGGAGGCGAGGAAGATCTGGCCGGTGAGCTTGCGGCTGCGGGCCAGGTCGACGTGCATCCCGAGCAGCGACTGTGCGGTCGAGGCCAGGATCTGAGTGAGCCCGCTCGCGTTGGTCGGGTCTCCGCCGACGATCACGTCCGGCCGGCCGGCGCTCTCGACGAACACCAGCGCCTCGACCATGCTCGGGTCAAAGCCGGTGCCGGCCACCGCCCGGTCGATCAGCGGCCGCACGCGCGCGACCCGCGCCGCGGTGGCGAGCGCCCCGCCGGGGCTCTTGACGTACAGGACGTGGTCCGAGCCGTCGATCGCCCGGGCCATGAAGTCCGACTCCCGACTGGACACGTAGGCGAACGGATCGCCCGGCTTGGCCGGCTGCCCGATACCCGGGAGGGGCAGCGGTGGCGGGCCGGACCGGCCGCCCGAGGAGCTCAGCACGGCGATCAGGACGACGATCAGGAGCGCCAGCGCGCCGCCGGCTATCGCGAGGCGTCTGAGCCCGGCTGCCTTGCGCTCGCGCGCGGACCGCACGGCCTCATGAGCCGTGGTAGATGAGGTGCATCTTGCTGCAGGCGGCCGCATGCGCCGGGTCCACGTTGCTGGGGAACGCCTTCCAGCCGTTGCCGGCGATCGGGTAGATGTTGACCAGCGGGTGCGGGTGGGCGGCCAGGTAGGGACGGCTCACGTACAGCACGCCGGTCTTCACGCCGGCGTACCACGCGAACACGCTCTGGTAGCCGATCGGGATGTTCGGCTGCCCGCAGGCAAACATGTTCGCCGTGCCCAGGATTCGAACCACGCCGGACAGGTGGCCGATCAGCGCGGTCCGGTCGCGTTGCAGACGCAGGTCCGCGCGCTCGAGCCGTTCCTGCCGGTGGGCCGCGCCGAGCATCGAGCCGGCGATCAGCACGAGCACGAGGACCGTGCCCCAGGTTCCCAGGTGGGTGGCCAGCCGCGAGCCGAGCCCGCCGCTGCCGCCGAGCCGACGGGTCCACCCGGCCAGGAGCGCGGGAAGCTCGTGGACGATCCGCCCGATGAACACCGCGGCCAGGATCCCGACCACCGCGCCGGCCTCGAACAGGTAGCGCGGCACGGCCGGGAAGCCGTGCAGGGCGAAGGCGATCTCGATCAGGACCCAGAGCAGCGCGCCGCCGGTCAGGACCAGGAGCGCGATCCGCCGGCGCCAGGCCGCCCACGCCACCGACAGCAGGGCCAGCACCCACACGGTGTTCGGGAGCAGCTGGTGGAAGCGAGTGATGGTCCCGGTGACCTTGTTGCCGTGGATCGCCCGGGGAGAGTTCTCGGCGATGTTGCCGGCGGTCAAGAGGCTCTTCGAGGTCAGGCCGGGGATCCCGAACCACAGGAAGGCCAGCCCCAGCAGCGAGCCGTACAGCCATTTGCGATAGCTCGGCTGCTTCCACCACAGCCACACACCGGCCAGGCCGTAGAACGGCCACACCTCGGGGCGCCCCAGCGAGCCCAGCCACCAGATCCAGAAGGCCGCCTTGTGGTGACCCATCAGGTGCAGGTCGATGGCCAGCAGGCAGAGGGACACGATCATCGTGTCGGACTCCGCGCTGAGGACGTAGTGGGTGTAGTTGAACGGGGTGTTGAAGCTGCCGATGGGATCCTGGAGCGCGAGCACGAACACGGCTGCGAACAGCCCCGCCACGTAGGCGGCGTAGCGGCGCTCGGGGCGCGAGTAGGTCAGGCGGAAGGCGATCCGCCAGGCGAAGATCAGGCCGCTCAGCGAGATCGCCACCGAGGTGACCATCCACAGCCACAGGGCGTAGCGACCGAACACCGCGTAGGGCACGGTGAACAGGAACGGCATCGGCTTCCAGGACGGCGCGCCGTTGGTGTCGAGGTTGAGGTGGATGGTCAGCTTGCCCCACACCAGCCAGCCGTACGGGTCGTATCCCGGGCGCGTGCGGGCATAGAGGAGGATGGCCAGCGAGACGATCAGCAGCCCGGCCGCGGTCAGCACCCAGCGGTAGCGGTAAGCCAGATCGCGCCAGTCGGTGCGGGCGTGGCTCTCGCGTTCGGGGGACGGGGTGTCGGGCGCCGGGATCGGCGGGGCGTCTAGGGTCTGCTCAGACACGGGGCCGCGCTGACGGTAGCAACTCGCTTCGGCCGCACGCCCATCCAGCGGCACGGCGCTTTTCGGCTCGGATCGTCCAGCCAACGCCCGCGAACGCGAGTGCCGCCGGACGGGCGCCGCAGCCTCGCTCGCAGCCCGCTCTCGGATCGGGGAGGCGACTCAGGTTACGTCTCACGTACGGCTCGTCGGCTATCCTCGTGCGCTCGCGGGCCAGGAATTGCCTGGACCTTGGCCCATCGACGCGCCGCCCCATCGGCCGAGAGCGCTGAAGACCCCCGTATTCGACGTCAGGCATTGGAGCGCCTATATGCAAATCTTGGTACTTGGCGGTGACGGATACCTCGGCTGGCCCACCGCTCTTCATCTCAGTGCCCTCGGGCACGAGGTAGCGGTCAACGACAACTTCGCGCGTCGTCGCTACGACGAGGAGATGGGTGTCGAGAGCCTGGTTCCGATCTTCTCGCTGGAGGAGCGGGTGGCCGCGTGGGCCGAGATCACCGGCAAGACGATCAAGACGTACGTGGGCGATCTGTGTGAGGCGCCCTTCGTGCACGAGATGGTCGGGGATTTCCGGCCCGACACGATCGTCCACTTCGGCGAGCAGCGCGCCGCGCCGTACTCGATGATCGATCAGGCCCACTGCGTGTACACGCAGACCAACAACATCGTCGGGACGCTCAACGTGATGTACGCGATCGGCGACATCGATCGTGACATCCACCTGGTCAAGCTCGGGACGATGGGCGAGTACGGCACGCCCAACATCGACATCGAGGAAGGCTGGCTCGAGGTCGAGCACAACGGCCGGCGCGATCGGATGATCTATCCGAAGCGCCCTGGCTCCTTCTACCACCTCTCCAAGGTCCACGACAGCCACAACATCGAGTTCGGGTGCCGCATCTGGGGTCTGCGCGCCACCGACCTCAACCAGGGCGTGGTGTACGGCGCGGACACCGAGCAGACCAAGCTCGATCCACGACTGGCCACCCGCTTCGACTACGACGGGGTGTTCGGCACCGTGCTCAACCGGATGACCATCCAGGCGGTGCTCGGGCACCCGCTCACCGTGTACGGCAACGGCTCTCAAACCCGTGGCCTGATCAACATCGTGGACACCGTCGAATGTATCCGGCTCGCCTCGGAGAACCCAGCGGACCGAGGCGAGTTCCGCGTGTTCAACCAGTTCACCGAGTCGCTGTCGGTGCGCCAGATCGCCGAGACGATCGCCGAGGAGTTCCCCGGTGAGGCGACGATCGAGACGGTCGAGAACCCGCGCGTCGAGGCCGAGGACCACTACTACAACGCCAAGCACACGGCGCTCGTCGACCTCGGGCTCAAGCCCACGCTCTTGTCGATGACGCTGATCGACCATCTGTTCGACGTGGTCGAGCGTCACAAGGACCGGGTGGATCTGGCGGCGGTCATGCCGACTGTGAGCTGGCGCGAGACGACCAGCGAGCTGCCCAGGACCGCGACCCGGGCGCTGGCCCAGACGTGAGAACGGACTCGCTCGACGGACGCCGGGTCCTGGTGACCGGCGGATCCGGGTTCATCGGGCGCCATGCCGTGGCCGGGCTGGCCCGGGCCGGCGCCTCGGTGCGCGTGGTCGACCTCAAGCCGCATCCGGATCCGGCCGTGGACGTTGTCCTCGGCGACATCACGGACGCGGAGGTTCTGGACGCCGCGTTCGATGGAGGGATCGACTCGGTCGTGCACCTGGCCGCGGTGACCTCGGTGCTGCGCTCGGTCGAGAATCCCGGCGGGACGTTCGACACCAACGTGGCCGGCACGCACGCCGTGCTCGAGGCCGCCCGTGCCGCGGGTGTGTCGTCGCTGGCGTTTGCCTCGACCAATGCGGTGACCGGCCCGATGGAGGCGCCGGCCATCGTCGAGACCGCTGTCCTGAGGCCGATGACGCCCTACGGCGCCACCAAGGCGGCCGGCGAGATGCTGATGTCGGCCTACACGGCCGTGTACGGCGTCCGTTGCGTTTGCCTGCGGCTGACCAACGTGTACGGGCCCGGGATGCAGGCCAAGGACTCGATCGTCGCCCGCCTGATGCGCGCGATCCGGCTCGAGCGCGAGTTCGAGATCTACGGCGACGGGCGCCAGGTGCGCGACTACGTGCACGTCTCGGACGTGATCGACGCGGTGAAGATCGGGCTGA
Source organism: Solirubrobacteraceae bacterium (assembly GCA_035252415.1). Lineage (GTDB taxonomy): Bacteria > Actinomycetota > Thermoleophilia > Solirubrobacterales > Solirubrobacteraceae > Palsa-465. The sequence continues at coordinate 801 of DATFDC010000596.1, read as the reverse complement.
CCGGCGAGGCCTGGCACGGGCCGGTGGTGATCGGCTCGGGGACGTCGCTGTCGGTGCTCGAGGTGCTCGACACGGTGCGGTCGGTGACCGGTGCCTCGCTCGAGGTCCGGCACGGTCCGGCCCGGCCTGGCGAGATGCCCGCCGTGATCGTCGACCCGAGTCGGGCGCGGGCCGCCGGATGGACCCCGCGGTATGACTTTGAATCGGGGGTCCGCGAGGTCTGGGACGAATGGTCGGTGGCCGACCTGGACACGATCGTCGCGGGCATGCCGGTGGCGCCGGTGAGCGCGTCATGAGCACGATCTCCGGAAGGCCCGCGGCTGACACGTCCGCGACGCGAGTCGGCTTCGACCTCGAGACCGAGCTTGACCGACTCGCGCCCGAGGAGCGCAGCGCCGCGCAGGCGTTCCTGTCGGTCCACCCACCCGGCCTCGGCGCGCCGCTGGCCATCGTGATCCCGGCCTACAACGAGGCGCCGACCGTGGCCGGCGTGGTCGGCGAGATCCCGCGCTTGGCGGCGGGCTTGAAGACCGAGGTGATCGTCGTGGTCGACGGCGCGCGCGACGCGACGGCTTCGAAGGCGGCGGGCGCCGGCGCACTCGTGTGTGACGTGCCGGTGAACCGCGGGCAGGGCGCGGCCCTGCGCCTCGGCTACTGGCTGGCCCGCGCGCGCGGCGCGCAGGTGATCGCCACGATCGACGCCGACGGTCAGTACGAGCCCGAGGAGATCGCCCGCGTCGTGCAGCCGATCCTCGACGACCAGGCCGACTTCGTGTCGGGCTCGCGAAGGCTCGGGGCCGA
>DATFDC010000595.1:0-2752 GCA_035252415.1 Solirubrobacteraceae bacterium | reverse complement strand
GCCCGTGTGGTATGCATGGGCAACGATGACCGCAAGCAGCGAGGACACGATCGCGCTGCTGAGTCGAGTTCCGGTCTTCTCCACGCTCTCCCGAGAGGACCTGGCGCACGTGGCGCAGGTGGCGATGCCCCGACAGTTCGAGGCGGGCGCGGTCGTGTTCCGGGAAGGCGACGAGGGCAGCACCTGCTACATCGTCCGCACCGGACGGGCGCGGGCGATCCGCGAGCATCCGGACGGCCGCTCGATCACGCTGGCCCACTTCGATCCGGGCGACATCTTCGGCGAGATGGCGATGCTGGACGGCGAGCGCCGCTCGGCCACCGTGGAGGCGACCGAGGCGACCGAGGCGATTGCCATCCTCAGCGCCGACATGCACCGCCTGCTGCGCGAGCATCCGGACATCTCGGTCAAGCTGATCGCCGCCCTCGGGCAGCGGCTGCGCGACACGAACGAGCGCCTGGCCCGCCAGTCGTTCCAGAGCGTGCAGAGCCGGGTGGCGGCGGCGCTGGCCCAGCTCGTGGCGGCGGCGCGCTCGGAAGGCGGGGAGGCGGCCGAGCGCGACGTCCTGATCACCACCACGCAGGCCGAGCTGGCGCAGCTAGCCGGGTCCTCACGCGAGTCGGCCAGCCGGTTCCTGGCCGTGCTCGAGCGGGCAGGAATAATTACCCAGGGACGGGGAAGGCTGACCGTTCATGATCCGGAAGCGCTCGGGCGGTACGTCTACTGACCCGGCCGAGGGGAAGATCGAGCTCTCGGCGGGCGGTGCGGTGGTGCACGACGGGGAGGTGATCGTGATCGTGCCGGTCAAGCGGGATGCTCAGCGCCGGCGCGTGCTCGCGCTGCCCAAGGGCCATCTGGACAAGGGCGAGACCGATGAGGCGGCCGCCAAGCGCGAGGTGGCCGAAGAGACCGGCGTGATCGCCGAACTGATCGACAAGCTCGGCGACGTCGAATACACCTATGAACGCCGGGGCCGGCGGCGGAACAAGCGGGTGGCGTTCTACCTGTTCGAGTACCGCTCGGGCAGCCTCGAGGACCACGACCACGAGATCGAGGACGCTCGCTGGATGCCACTCGAGGAGGCCATGCGCGAGCTCACTTACGCCGGCGAGCGAGAAATCGTTCGTCGCGCGCTGTCGCGTTTGTCGCCGGATCGGTAGGCTCACGCCGTGCGAGTCCTCAACTTCTACTCGTCGGTGTTCGCCGACCAGCTCCGCCGGGGCCGTAAGACGGCCACCATCCGCCTCGGCGACAAGTCACACAAGTACCGCAAGAACGACTGCGTGCTGGTGACGATCGGCTATCAGCACTCCCCGCGCGAGAAGATCTTCAACGCCGTGATCGACCAGGTCGAGGTCAAGCGCGTGCGCGATCTCTCCCCGCGCGACATCGAGCACGACAACCCGGAGTTCCGGCGCGTGGACGAGATGATCCACTTCCTCGAGCAGATCTACGGGCGCAAGGTCTCGATGGAGGACACCGTGACCGTCGTGCGGTTCTCCCAGATCATCGAGAACCCGCCCGAGATCCGGGACCGCATGCACGGGTTGGGCGCGGCGCGCAACTAGACGGCCCGCCGCGAGGAACACCGATCTCGGACGAGGCCCGCAGATAGGGGCGGCCCGAGCCGGTCGGTGCGCGGGTCCGCCCCTATCTGCGGGCGATGCTCGTCAACTTGTGGAAGTCCGTGGGCGAGACACGCGAGGCGTCACCGCCGCCAACCGGTCGCGATCTGCGCGTCGGCGCTCGGAGCTTCTTCGCCGGACGCCGGCGTGGGGGTCGTCCGGCGGCGCGCGCGCTCATAGCGAGCCGGCCGTGACGCCTCGGCGACCGCGACTGCCGCCAGCACCAGGGCGCACACCAAGCCAATCGATCCGCTGGCCGGCAGGCGTCCGGCGTGGACGGTGCCGACGGCCACGACCAGCGTGATCACGATCGAGGTGAGCGCCAGCACGAACATCAGCGGGGCCGACGCGACTCCTTCGATCGCGCGTCGGGCTCGTTTGGAGAACTTGGTTGGTCGGCGCAACTGCATGACCGCATTGAGACAGAACCGCTGCCGCCCGGCTAGAGCCGACGGGCCCCACTTTGGGTCCCCCGGGGACCCACGCGTGGGTGGGTCCGGCGTGGGCCGGGCCTGGGTCTTGCGGCCCCTGGTCTGCGGCTAGCGCTTCTTGTGCTTGCCCGCAGGCCGCCGGTGGCTGAGGGCGCTGGGCAGGCTAGTACCGGCCAGGCCCGTGGATGGCGGCGGGGTTGCCCTGACGGGCGGCGGCGACGTCACGTAATGCGGAGCCGGGGCGACGGTGACCGCGGTTGGGTTCGAGGAAACCGGGGGAGTGGCGGCGGAGGCAGGTCCGGCTGATCTGGCCCTCCGGGAGGCGGGCTTCTTGGCCCCGGCCTTCCTGTGTGCGGCGGGATGTGACTTCCGTGCCGGAGCGGAGGCCTTGTGCTTGGGCGCGGCCGGCGCGGGCACGGGCGGCGGGGTGGCCGTGGTCTGGGCCGGCAACGATTGGGACACCGGAGCCGTCGCGGCCGCGGGCTTGGCGGGAACGCTCGCGGCCGGATGCTTGGCCTTGCCGCCGCCGAGCAGCGTCACGATCAGGAGCACGAATGCGACCAGCCCGATCGCCACGAGGGTCCATCGCCTCCGCCGGCTGTAATGGGCGGGGAACATCCGCGGTCTGCGCGACGGGTCGCGGGAGCGCGAGGTGCCCGCGATCAGGCCGCCCCGGCCCACTATCCGGCCGCCCCG
>DATFDC010000594.1:0-9849 GCA_035252415.1 Solirubrobacteraceae bacterium | reverse complement strand
GGCTAGGGCCACGTCTCTTCCGCGAGCACTGGTTCAACCGTGGCATCGCCGACTACGGCCAGTCGCAAGGAAACGTCGCGACCGGGTTCATCCTCGCGGAGATGGCAGACCTGGCGCACACCTCAGGCGCCGCCGCCTGCTACGGGTACAAGCAGCTCTTCTATGAGCGCTTCCTCGGCGGCGGCATCCTCACGGCACTCAGCGTGCCGATCATCCTCAGCATCGGCTCCCTTGCCTTCGGCATCGCGTCTGCCGCGATCACGGCCGGCCTGATCACTTGGGGTGTCGAGCGCAACCGCTCCGGACCCTCTAAGCCGAGCGATTGAACGGCGGCCGCGTCCGGGACGGTTCGCTCTTGCGGGGCTGACCCGCCGGCGTTCGGTGCCTCCTGGCCGGCGAGGGATCCGGCTGCAGGAGGACGAGGGCATCATCGAGAATCGATTCAAGCGGGACGTCGGCTGCCTCGTCGGCGATTTCGCGCAGTCGCTCGGCGTCGATCCGCATCTCGAACGCACGGGCTGTGCGGTCGAAGCGCTCGGCCTCTAATCCTTGGAGGCGCACACCAATCCGGTCGAGCGCTTGGCCGGCGATGGTCTGCAGCCGGGCCGCAAACTCGGGATCGTCGCTCTCGGCCAGTGTGAGCTCGGCCGCGACCTGCACGCAGTTGGCGAGAATCTCGCGATAGCCGAGGTCCCGCGCACGGACGAGGCACTCACTGAAGAGCTCCCGCACGCGGGAGCTGTCACCGGATCGCTGGGCCAAGCGGCCCAGCGTGTGCAGAGCGAGGGCGAGGCCGTCAGCGTCGTGCACTTCGCGGGCGATGCCCACCGACTCCTCGGCATATTCGATCGCGGCGCGCAGGTCGCCCCGCATGGCGGCGACCTCGGCCTGGTTGGTTCTGACGATTCCCAGGCGCATCCGATCGCCGAGTGCCGCGAATCCGTCTGCCGCGCGCTCGTACTGTGCCGCGGATCGTTCGAGATCGCCTTCGGAGAAGGCAACGGCCGCGAGTTCGCCGGCGCACCGGGAGGCCCCCGCTACGTCCCTGTCGGCGGTGAGGAGCGCCAGGGCCTCCTCCCACCAGGCACGAGCCTGCGCGAGTTCGCCTTGCCGGTAGAGAAAGGGTCCGCCGTTCATCAGCGCCTGCGCGCGCAGGCGGCCATCGGCGGTCTCGGTCGCGGCGACGGCCCGCTCGAAGAACGTGCGTCCCTCCGCCAGGTGACCGCGCACGATCCAGAACTGCCGCAGCGCGCAGGCGAGCCGCACCTCGAGCTCGACCTCCCCGGTATGAGCGGCCCAGCTCAGTCCCTCCCGCAGGTTGTCGTGGGCGCGTTCGAGTGAGCGGAATCCGGAGACGGGTTCCTCACCATTCAGGATCGCGGCGTAGGCACGCTCGGCCAGCGCCAGGAAGTGGCGGCAATGGCGGCCCCGCACAGCATCGCTGTCGCCCGACTCCTCGAGCCGTTCGGCAGCGTACCCGCGGATCGTCTGGAACATCGCAAAACCGTCAGGCGGGGGCTGGCGAACGAGGTTGAACTCGACGAGCGAGGCCAACGACTCGCGCGACTCCGCCCCGCACACCGCGACCACGTCCTCCGCGTAGAAGTGGCCGGCGAACGCGGCCAGCTGCGCGAACAGGCGACGCTCAGCCTCGCCGAGCGGCTGGCAGCTCCACTCAACCGTGGCGCGGAGCGTCCGCTGCCGCGCCGGCAGGTCGCGTGGTCCGTCCACCAGCAGCTCAAGTGCGTGATCAAGGCTGGCTGCCACCTCGGACGGGGAGAACGTTCGCATGCGGCTCGCGGCGAGCTCAAGCGCGAGCGGTAGCCCGTCGAGCCGGCGGCAGATCCGCGCGAACGCGGGCGCGGTGGACTCAGTCAACTCGTGTGAGCGATTGACTTGGCGCGTGCGCTCGACGAGAAGCTGCACGGCCTCGCTGTGCGCGATTTCCGCGAACGGTGCGCCCTCCTGCGGCGGACTCAGCGGGGGCACCGGGTATTCGTGCTCGGCGCGTAGCCGCAGGCGCACCCGGCTGGTGACCAGTATCAGCAGCCGCGGAGCCGCACTCAAGAGGTCGGAGAGGGCGGTAGCGGCTGGCAGTAGGTGCTCGAGGTTGTCCAGCACGAGCAAGGTCCGAAGCGGCCGCAGCTGCGTCGTGATCGACTCGAGCGGCGCGTGACCCTCAGGCACTTCGAGCTCCCCAGCGATCATCGGCAACAGCAGCTCGGGGTCGGGCGCGGTGCTGAGGTCGATGAACCGGGCCCCGTCGGGCATGCGCTTGGCCAGCCGCTCCGCGATGGCAAGCGCAAGCCGTGTCTTGCCCGTCCCGCCCGGCCCGGTCAGCGTCACCAACCGCGCCCCCTCGTGGAGGAACAGTGCTTCCACCTCAGCGATTTCGTGCTCGCGGCCGATCAGCCTGGTTGGCGGGGTAGGCAGCTCGACCTCCCGTCCAGGCGTGGTGGCGTCGGCTGCTGGGGCGGGCGGAGGCGTCTGAGCAGCGAGATCCGGTTCCTGGCGCAGGATCGCGCCTTCGAGCTCGCGCAACCGGGGTCCCGGCTCGATTCCCAGCTCCTTAACCAGCACCTCCCGTGCCTGCCGGTAGGCCTCGAGTGCGTCCTTCTGGCGGCCGGACCGGTAGAGGGCCAGGATCTGCAGCTCGCGCAGCCGCTCGCGGAACCGATGCTCGGCGATCAGCGTCGAGAGCTGAGCGACCACCCGCTCGTGCTTGCCCCAGGCGAGATCGATGTCCAGCTGCAACTCGAGCGCCGATACGTGCAGCTCGTCCAGGTGCGCGCGTTCGGCGGTGAGCATGTCACTGGGCAGATCGCCCAGGGCAGGCCCCCGCCAGAGGCCGAGCGCCCGTTCGATGGCGCCGGCTGCGCGCTCGACCTCGCCGGCGTCAAGGTTGGCGCGTGCCTGTTCGACGAGCTCCTCGAAGCGGTCGAGGTCCAGCTCGCCGGGATCCACGCGTATGCGATAGGCCGTACCTCGCGACTCGATCCGCTCGGCGCCAAGTAGCCGCCGTAGCCCGTGGACGTACACGTGCAACGAGCCGACCGCCGACTGGGGCGGGCTCTGGCCCCAGATCGCCTCGATCAGCTCCTCGCGCGAGGCGAAGCGGCCACGGCGCAGCAGCAGGCGTCCCAGCAGCACGCGCTGCTTGGGCTGGCCCAGGGAGAGCGGCGCCCCGTCGCTGAGCACCTGGATGGGGCCGAGAAGTCCGAACTGCATCTTGCTAAGTCCCTGCCAAGTCGATCTTAAGAGGCTTCCCGGATCGTGGCGCCATGTCCAGACTCAGCCTCGCGGTCCACACCGCCACAACCCACTCTAGGCGTACCCGCCTGATCTTCTCGGCAGCCGCGGCCATCGCCGTTGCTGTGGCTGCCGCACCAGCGTCGGCCGACACGCTCGTCTACGTCAAGAACGGAACCGTCTACGTGGCGCATCCAGACGGTACACAGGCCCGAGCCGTAACCACCGGCGACAACGGCTGGGCGTGGCCGTCGGAGACCGACGCCGGGATCATCGCCGTGGCCGGCGGGCTGTCGCGCATCAACGGCAGCTTCAACCCGTCGGGCGGGGATCAGATCTACGAGTTCGACCAGCAGGGCAAGCTCCTCGCCGGGCCCGTCGCCACCGAGGGCACATACTCGACCGTCAACGACCCTGAATACGTCACCCACTTCCGCGTCGCGCCCGACAACTCGAACGTCGCGTGGACCGGCATCTCCTCGTACGCCGACCCCTTCACCGCGTGGCGCAATCCGAATGGCTCGGGAACGTTCTCGACGGCGAGCGACTGCTGTGGGCCACTGTCGTACTCCAACCCGGAGTGGTGGGGATCCGCGCACCTGCTGATCAGGCACGACGGTGCCACGCTCGGCAGCCAGCCCAACTTTACGTTCTACAACCTGTCCGACGGATCCAACGTCGGCTGGAGCGAGGACCAGGCGATCGGGAACGCGTCGTCGTATCAAGTGACGGTGTCGCACAGCGGGCTCGTCTACGCCGTGGAAACCGACGACGGTCCTGACACCGGCGGAACGATCCAAAACATCGCGATCACGCTCGAGACGGCGAACACTCCGCCGAACGCGCTGTCCAGCAACACGCAGATCACGCCCGCCTGCAAGATCACCCTGCCGGCCGGTCAATTCGCCACCACCCACGGCTCCTCGCTGGCCAGCATGTCCTTCTCCTCGGACGGCTCGACCCTGGCCTGGGGGCAGGACGACGGCATCTACGAAGCCAACGTCTCCAATCCGAGCAACTGCGCCAGCGTGACCGGATCAGTGCACATGGTGGTGCCGGGCGGCCAGACGCCATTCCTTGGCGCCGCCCCCCTCACAGCCCCTGCCTCGCCGGTGTCCCCGTCCGGCACGGGTCACCGCGCACCGAACACGACCATCACCAGCGTCCGCCTCAACAAGCGCTCGCGGCAGGCGGCGGTCAGGTTCCGCGGCTCGGGCGGCGTCGGACGACTGTCCTTCAAGTGCAAGGTCGATCGTCGCCGGTGGATGAGCTGTCGCTCGCCCCTCATCTACAAGCACCTCAAGAAGGGCAAGCACACGGTCCAGGTCAAGGCGGTGGATCGCGGCGGCCACTCCGACCGCACGCCGGCGACGAGGAGGTTCACGGTCTGATGACTCTGATGACACGGGCAGTCACCACTGCGCTGATCCTGTCGGCCGCCGCGCTGGCCCTGCCCAGCGCGGCGCCCGCCGCCTATCCCGGGACCAACGGGCAGATGGCGTTCACCTCGACCCAAGATGGCGGAGCGCGGCATATCTTCGTCGCGACACCGGCGGGGATCAGCGATTTGACCGGCGCCACCTCCTCGGCCAGCGAGACCCAGCCGAAGTTCTCGCCTGACGGTCGCGAGATCGTTTTCACGAGACTGGCGACCGGCCAATCGAACAGCGAGATCTTCGTGATGGCCGCGAACGGGGCCGGGCGCACCGAACTCACCGACACACCGCAGGGAAACAGTGACCCCACCTGGTCGCCCGATGGAACCCGGATCGCCTTCGTCTCGGAGCGAGACGGTCAGGTCCCGGACGTCTTCATCATGCGTTCCGACGGGACCGACGTGCGGCAGATCACCCACGACTCGGCGAGGAAGAGCGAGCTGGCCTGGTCACCCAAGGGCGACCGGATCGCCTTTGTCCGCACACCCGCAGGCGGAGGGGACCGAGAGATCTACTCGGTCAACACGGACGGATCAGGTCTCACCGACCTGAGCAACGACCCGACGAGCCTGGACCTCGAGCCCGCCTGGTCGCCCGACGGCACGAGCATCGCCTACTCAGGAGCACTCCACAAGGGCGAGTCCGTAGGCATGGACCTGTGGATCATGAACGCCGACGGGTCTGGTCAGCACGAGCTGTTCCACGAGAACAACAAGTACTCCGACGGCGCGTACCCGGCGTGGTCACCGGATGGGACCACGATCGCATTCACCGCGAACAACGGCAGCGGCTACTACCACGTCTGGGCGGTCCCCGCCTCGGGCGGGCAGAACACCGAGCTGATCACGAACAAGGTGCCCGGCGGCAACCCGGTGGACGAGGAAGTCGACTGGGCGCCCGCTTCGACCAACGTCGTTCTGCGCACGAAGATCGCGAAGGCGCGGATCACCCGGCACGCGGCCTCGTTCTCGTTCGAGGCCACTGGCCCCGCCACCACCTATCGGTGCGAGCTACGCCAGGCCAGGCACCATGCGAAGTTCAAGCCGTGCACTTCGCCGCAGACCTACAAGCGGCTCAAGCGTGGCACGTACACGTTCTCGGTGATCGCATCAGGCCCGGGCGAGGCGCACCGCACCGTGGCGCGTCGCAAGTTCAGGATCCGCTAGTCCACGGCCGAGGCTCGGCGGATGATCATCCCGCGACTGGGTTACGACATCCGCCGAGCCTCCGCTCCGGCCGACCCCGGGGAAGTCAAACCCTCGCTGCCCCCGTCGCCGGGCACCGATGACCAAGTTCCGCGAGAAGTCGAAGGGAACAGCCGGGCCTCTGGCACGCCCGATGTCCCGACTCATCGACAAACGCAGAGGGGGATTCGAAACCCCCGATGGACTGATAGCCCATACCGGTTTGCGAGACCCGGGTTCCTGCGATCTAACGATGGTCATTTGCAGCAGATTCTGGTTTATCGCGTCGCTGTGAGAAAGCGCGTGTGGAAGCGATGGCGCTTGAGCTGTACGCACAGATGGCGTACATTTGTTTCTGATGGCTGAGACAAAGGACCAGCGTGTGCACCTCCGCGTGGCGGCCAGCGACGACGAGCTGTTCCGCAGCGCTGCCGCTGCTGCGAACGAGTCGCTGTCGGAATTCCTGGTCGAAAGCGGCCGGGAGCGCGCCGAGCGACTGCTGGCGGACCGGACACGGTTCGTCCTCACCCCGACTCAGTGGCGAAGGTTCACGGCCGCGCTTGATCGCCCACCGCGAGAGATCCCCGAGCTGGTCGAGCTCTTCCGCCGTCCGCGCCCCGAGTAGTGCCGCGCTTCAGCGAGCCCGAGCCGCTCGGACCGGATCACGTCGTCGAAGGCTTCGACTGCGGTCAAACGTCGCTGAACATTTGGTTGACGCGGTATGCCCGTCAGGCGGCGGCCGTCGGGTCTGCTCGGACGTACGTGGTCCTCGACGCACACCAGGGGCGCGTCGTTGGGTACCACGCGCTGGCGGCTGCCGCGCTCGAACGCGAGGCGGCAACCGCCAGGATCGTGAAGGGGATGCCGCAGTATCCGATCCCGGTTGTGCTCCTGGCTCGGCTTGCGGTGGATCTCTCCGTGGCTGGTCGGGGGATCGGCGCGTGGTTGCTCCGCGACGCGATGACGCGCACGCTGGCCGCAGCGGAAACGATCGGCGTGCGGGCAATGCTCGTCCACGCCATCGATCAGGACACCGCGGCGTTCTACCTCCGACACGGTCTCGAGGTGTCGCCAACCGATCCGCGACACCTGGTGATCCTCATCAAAGACATCGCCGCCTCCCTGAAGGCGGTGAGTCAGGATCGATAGCGAGTGGGCCTCCCAGTCTTGAGGAGCCGCCACGCTTGCCTTCCGCACGCAAACCAGGGAAGAGGCTGAACGCTCCGGCAAGGCCCACGGCAGTGAGGTGGAGATCCTCAACTGGCTCGATGACCACTCCCGCTACCTGCTCTGCGCCACCGCCCATCAGCCTGTGACCGGCGACGACGTGGTCGCCGTATTCCTCGATCTCATCGAGCGATACGGCCCGCCGGCGAGCGCCCTGACCGATAACGGCAGCGTCTACACCAGCCGCTTCACCGGAGGGCGCAACGCCTTCGAATACCTCCTGCCGGTCCTCGGATCCGCCAGAAGAACGGATCCCCCGGCCATCCCCAGACCCAGGGCAAGACCGAGCGCTTCCACCAGACCCTGCAACGCTGGCTCGCGGCCAGGCCAGCCGCACGAACGATCGTCGAGCTCCAGCAGCAGCTCGATCAGTTCCGCGAGCACTACAACGAACACCGCCCACACCGCGCCCTTCAACGAACAACGCCCGGGCAGGCCTACCGCGCGACTCCGAAGGCCGCCCCAGCCAGCAACGGCCACCCACCAGGCCACTACCGCCTGCGCTACGACCGACTCGACCCCAAAGGCCGCATGACCCTCCGCCGCGCCGGCCGCATGCACCACCTCGGCATCGGCGCCGCCCACGCCCGCAAACGCGTCCTCGCGCTCGCCGACGAGGACCAAATCACCGTCGCGGACCTCACCACCGGCGAAGTCCTCTCAACCCACCACATCGAGCCCGACAAGACCTACTGGCGCAACCAAAACAAACAAGCCCGGCCGCTGGCCCGGCACCCAGAACTGAGACCTATGTCCCGACTCATCACACAGCGGAGAGGGGGGGATTCGAACCCCCGATGGACTGATAGCCCATACCGGTTTTCGAGACCGGCGCATTCAACCGCTCTGCCACCTCTCCGGTGGGGCAGGCCTAAAGGTAGTGCAACCTGCGCCCGGAGTGGCCGGCTGGTGGTCAGCGGCGGGGCGCGAAGAACGCCCGCAGCAGGTCCGCGCACTCCTCGGCCAGGAGCCCGCTCTCGACCTGGGGGCGGTGATTGAGCCGCGGCTCCTCGAGCACGTTGAACACGCTGCCGGCGGCGCCGGCCTTGGGGTCGGTGGCGCCGAATACGACCCGGGGGAGGCGGGCCAGCACGATCGCGCCGGCGCACATCGCGCACGGCTCGAGCGTGACGTACATGACCGAGTCGAGGATCCGCCAGCTGCCCAGAGCGCGGGCCGCCTCGCGCAGGGCGATCATCTCGGCGTGGGCGGTGGGGTCGGAGCGCAGCTCGCGCTCGTTGTGACCGGCGCCGATCACCTCGCCGCCCTGCACGACGACCGCGCCGATCGGGACGTCCTCGTGCTCGAGCGCGCGGCTCGCCTCGCGCAGGGCCAGACGCATGAAGTACTCCTCGCGGGGAAAGAAGTGCGAGCTCACCGCCTCAACGACGGTACCGTTCAGGAGGGCAACTTTGCCGCCCGCGAGGGTGTCTTAGAGCCGGGGCCGACCTTCCACACGTCCAGCTGTTGCCTGCGCTCATGCTCACCCGTCGTCTCGCACCCGTCACGCTTGCCCTGGTGGCGCTGCTGGGCGCCTCCGGCCCAGCCTCGCCGGCCCAGGCCCAGGCCCAGGCCGGGCCTCACGCGAACTACGTCCCGGGCGAGATCGTGGTGGGCTACGCCGCCTCGACCGAGATCGCCCACACGGCGCGCACGCTCGGCGCCACCGCCGGGACGAGCGCGCTGCAGAGCACGCGGATCGTCAAGGTCTCGCGGGGCCGGAGCATCTGGCCGACGATCGCCAAGCTGCGCCGCCAGCGCGGGGTGATGTACGCCGTGCCGAACTACGTCGCGCACCAGGCCGGCGGCTGGATTCCCAACGACCCGGGCAACACCCACCACCGCAAGGGCTGGCGCAAGCTCCAGTGGAACTTCCTGCCCGGGGCGGGGATCGACGCCCCCGCCGCCTGGTCCCACATGTTCCGCGTCCACCGCCCGGGCGGCCGCGGCGTAACAATCGCCGTGCTCGACACCGGCGTCGCCTACCGCGACTGGGACCGGTTCCGCGAGGCGCCGGATTTCACGAACACGAAGTTCGTCGATCCGTACGACTTCGTGGCCAAAAACCCCTTCCCGCTCGACCGGGAAGGTCACGGCACGTTCGTGACCGGGATGATCGCCGAGAGCACCAACAACCGGTTCGGGCTCACCGGCCTCGCCTACGGCGCCACGATCATGCCGGTCCGGGTGCTCGACGCCGACGGCAACGGCGACTCGGTCACGATCGGCAAGGGCATCCGCTACGCGGTCGTGCACGGCGCGCGGGTCATCAACCTCAGCCTCGAGTTCGACAAGAGCGTCACGGCCTCGGACATCCCCGAGGTGATCAACGCGATCGGCTTCGCCCACCGTCACGGGGTCGTGGTCGTCGCCGCATCCGGCAACGACAGCGATACCCGTCTGGCCTATCCGGCCGCCGTGCGGTCGGTGATCTCGGTGGGTGCGACCACGAGCGATCGGTGCCTGGCCGATTACTCCAACGGCGGGAGCCGTCTCGACCTGGTCGCGCCGGGCGGAGGCGACGACGCCAGCCTGAGCGACGATCCCGACTGCCACCCGTTCCGTACCCTACCGCCGGTTCACCAGATGACCTTCCAGGACCTGGATTCGCTGACGCCCGGGGCGAACGCGGCCCGGTTCGGCTTCCCCGGCACCTACGGGACCTCGATGGCCGCCCCCGCGGTGTCGGCAACCGCAGCCTTGGTCATCGCCAGCGGCGTGATCGGCCACCATCCCTCGCCGGACCAGATCCT
>DATFDC010000593.1:0-15660 GCA_035252415.1 Solirubrobacteraceae bacterium | reverse complement strand
CACCAGCGCTTCTCCCGGCGGGTCTTTGCCGCTTACTGGCGCTCGGTCGGAGATGTGCTCGAGTTCTGGATCGAGGCCGACGCGTTCATGCGCCAGATGAACCGCGTCCTGGTGGGGACGATGCTCGAGGTGGCGGGCGGTCGTCGGTTCGTCTCGGACTTCGTGGCGCTGCTCGGCGGCCATCCGCGATCGAGCGCCGGCCGGACCGCGCCGGCCCACGGGTTGTACCTCGCCAGCGTGGGCTACGGTGGCGAGCGGGTGCTACCCGGTCGCGCCGGCGAGTGAGCGGGGGGGTGATTTCACCCGCGCCGGAGGCTCTATGCAGTTGATGGCCGCCACGCCCGATGCAAAACGTTCGAAAGTCCACCCGGCCGCCGCCCCTCGGGGACATAAGCACGCTCCACGTGCTTACGTCACCAGGGTTGTGTCGCTGCGTGAGGTCTGGGGCTTTGTGCACGCCGAGGCAGGTCCTGACGCCGTCGTCGCGCGGGTCGCCGGACACCAGTTGGGGCTCGTAACGACGCCCCAGCTCAATGTCGCCGGCATCGGTCGCGGCGTGGTTCAGCGGCGGCTGGCGAGCGGCCTGTTGCACCGGCGGTATCGCGGCGTGTACCTGGTGGGGCACTCCGTTTTGGTTCCGGACGCCGCCGAGTTGGCCGCCGTGCTGGCGCTCGGGAGATACGCGTTCGTCAGCCACCGGTCTGCCGCGCAGCTGTGGGGGCTCACGCGGGCACGGGTGGAGGAAGTCGAGGCCACGGTGGCGGGCCGCGAATGCCGCTCGCGAGAGGGACTGCGAGTTCACAGCGTGGAGTCGCTCGCCGCGGCTGATCGCGCCAAGTGTCGCGGCGTCCCTGTCACCTCGCCGGCCCGCACGGCGATCGACTTTGCCGCCACGTCGAGCCGCGAGGAGGCCGAGCGGGCGATCGCTGAGGCGTTCGCGCTCAAACTCATGACCGAATCAGAGCTCCACGCCGCCGCCGACCGAGCGTCCAACCGCGCCGGGGTGGCGACGGTCCGCGCGATTCTCGGCCAACCCGGCGGACCGTCGCGTACGCGCTCCGGTGGCGAGCGGGCGATGCTCCGCCTGATCAGGGCCGCTCGCCTGCCCGCACCCCGGACCGACATGGTGATCGCCGGATTCACCGCGGATTTCTGCTGGCCGGACGCGCGTCTGATCGTGGAGGTGGACGGGCATCCCTTCCACTCGACGCGGGCTGCCATCGAGCGCGATCACCGCCGTGACCTTGTCCACCGCGAGGCCGGCTGGGAGGTGCTTCGGTTCACGGCAAAGCAACTCGAGGAGGAGCCCGTCTACGTGGCCACCGTGATCGCGCGGGCGCTGGACCGCCGTAGCCGCACCCGCGGATAGCATCACAAGGACCCATGCGAGTGCTGCTCACCAACGACGACGGAATCGAGGCCGAGGGGCTGCAGACGCTCCGGCGCGCCCTGATCAACCTGGACGGAATCGAGCTGGCGGTGATCGCGCCGGACGGCAACCGCTCCGCGATGGCCCGCTCGATCACCACCCGGCGGCCCCTCTGGGTGCACGAGGTGGACTTCGGCGACGGCACCCACGGCTACGCCACCGACGGAACCCCGGTGGACTGCGTGCGGCTGGCCCACCTCGGGTTGGTCGAGGGGTTCGAGGCGGAGCTCGTGGTGTCAGGGATCAACCACGGCTCGAACCTGGGCGACGACATCACCTACTCGGGCACGGTCGCCGCCGCGCTCGAGGCGATCGTGCTCGGGCTGCCCGGGATCGCCGTCTCGCAGCAGTCGTGCGCGCGCGAGCTCGACTTCAGGGTGGGAAATGAATTCGAATTCGAGGCGGCGGCCGCGTTCACGGCCCGGCTCGTGGCGGAAATCGAAGAGAACCCGCTTCCTGACGGCACGCTGCTGAACGTCAACGTGCCCTGCCCGCCGGCGGATGGGGTGGAGGTGGCGCGGCTGGGCAAGCGCATCTATCGCGACGAGCTCTCACTGGTAGACGAAGACGGCGGCCGCCGGCAGTACCGGATCTACGGCGATGCCAGTCACGAGGCCGGCGAGACGGGAACCGACCTGGCCGCGGTGGCGATGGGCAAGATCGCGGTCACGCCGGTCCACTTCGACCTGACTGACCGAGAGGGGCTGTCCTCGCTGGAGCGCTACGACCTCGCGCGTTTGGTGGCGCCGGCGGCCGAGGAGGTCGGGGAGCGATGAGCGCGGTGGCGCGGGACACGAAGCGCGGCGACCCCGCCGAGCGTGCGGCCGAGCTCCGCAAGGCGATCGACTATCACGCGTACCGGTACTACGTGCTCGACGACCCCGAGGTCGGCGACGACACCTACGACGCGCTCTACAACGAGCTGAAGGCGATCGAGGAGGAGCATCCCGAGCTCGTCACGCCCGATTCGCCCACTCAGCGGGTGGCGCCCGAGCCGGTATCCGAGCTCGAGAAGGTCAGCCACCCGCAGCCGATGCTTTCGCTGGCCAACGCGCACTCGGCCGAGGACCTCCAGGCGTGGATCCAGCGGATGCGCAACCACCTGGCGCGTGAGGGGATCACCGACCCGCAGTTCGAGTTCGTGGCCGAGCCCAAGATCGACGGACTGGCCATCTCGCTCATCTACCGCAATGGAGCGTTCGAGCGAGGCGCGACGCGCGGCAACGGCGAGATCGGCGAGGACGTGACCCACAACCTGCGCACGATGCCCGCCGTCCCGCTCCGCCTGGAAGACCCCGACCCACCGCCCATGGTCGAAGTGCGGGGCGAGGTCTACATGTCGCTGCCGGACTTCGCGGCGTTGAACGAACGACGGGCACAGGCCGGCCTATCGACGTTCATGAACCCGCGTAACTCGGCGGCCGGCACGATCCGCCAGCTCGACCCCAAGCTGGCCGCCGACCGGCCGCTGTCGCTGTGGTGCTACGGCATCGGCGCGACCGACGGCCTCACCCTCGACGCTCACTACGACGCGCTGGAGTGGCTGCGCGAGCACCGCTTCCCCGTGCACCCCGACGTCAAGAAGCTCCACACCGAAGCCGAGGTCGTGAAGCAGTGCCAGGCCTGGGAGGAGCGCCGCGGCTCGCTCGAGTTCGAGATCGACGGCGTGGTGGTCAAGGTCAACCAGGTCGAGCTCCAGCGCCGGCTGGGATCGGTGGGCCGGGAGCCGCGCTGGGCGATCGCCTGGAAGTTCCCGCCAACCACCGCGAAGACGAAGCTCAACCAGATCATCTGGGCCCCGGGGAAGTTCGGCGACCTGCACCCGGCCGCCATGCTCGAGCCGGTCCACGTGGGCGGGGTCACGGTGAAGATGGCCACGCTGCACAACGAGGAGGATCTCCGGCGCAAGGACATCAGACCGGGCGAGGAGGTGATCGTGCTGCGGGCCGGCGATGTGATCCCCCAGGTCCTCAGCCCAGCCCCGCACGTGGCGGAGCGAACCGACCGTCCACCCGTCCCGGAGCCGCCGAAGGAGTGCCCGATCTGCCACACCCCGACGGTCAAGCCCGAGGACTCGGTGTTCACCCGCTGCCCCAACCGCGACTGTCCGGGGCGTCGCTGGCAGCTACTCAAGCACTTCGCCGGCGCGATGGACATCGACGGCCTGGGAGAGAAGCAGGTCGAGCTGTTCATGAACCTGGGGTGGGTCAAGACCGCCGCGGACTTCTACCGCCTGACCCCCGAGCGGATCGCCGAGCAGCCCGGCTTCGGCCAGGTCTCGGCCGAGAAGCTCACCAAGGCGATCGAGGCCTCCAAGCGCCAGCCGTTCGGCCGCGTCCTGTTCGGCCTCGGGATCGAGGAGGTCGGCTACGTGATCGGACGCAACCTGGCCCAGCACTTCCGGACCGTCGATGCGCTTCTGAGCGCCGGCCTCGAGGAGATCGAAGGCGCCCAGGGGGTCGGCCCGAAGATGGCGGCCAAGATCCACGAGCAGTTGCACGACGAGCAGATGGGCGCGCTGATCGAGGACCTACGAGCCCAGGGACTCACGCTCCAGGAGGAGGGGCCGCCGCCTGGCGAGGGGCCGCTGGCCGGCAAGACGTTCGTGCTCACCGGCACCCTGCCCGAGCTGACCCGCGAGCAGGCGAGCGAGATGATCGTGGCCGCGGGCGGGCGGGTCACCGGGTCGGTGTCGCGCAAGACCGACTACGTCGTGGCCGGCGAGAGCGCCGGCTCCAAGCTCGCCCAGGCCGAGAAGCTGGGCGTCGCGGTGATCGACGAGGCCGGGCTGCGTGAGCTGCTGAGCTAGCCGTTGTACTTGGCGAGCGCGACCGCCATGCCGGCTTCGACGTCGTGCACGAAGCTGGGACTGCCGATGCGGTTCGACATGAACGCAAAGGCCAGGGTGTGGCCGTCGCGCGCGGTGCAGTAGCCGGCCAGGTTCGCCACGTCGTGCAGCGTGCCGGTCTTGCCGCGGCAGTTCCCCTGCGCGAGCGTGTTGTTCATCTCATCCTGCAGGGTGCCGGTCTCTCCGCCTACCGCCAGCGAGTCGACGAAAGCCGAGTTGTCGGCCATCGACTGGAGCACCGTCACCAACTGCTTCGGAGTCGTCGAGTCCGAGCGCGACAGTCCTGAGCCGTCGTTCAGCCGCGGGGCGATCCCGAACTCGCTGAGCAGCTCTGAGCGGACCACCGCCACGCCCGCCGCCGTGGTGCCCGCGCCGCCGAGCCGCGCGCCGATGTCCTTGAGCAGCGTCTCGGCCAGGTAGTTGTCCGACGGGGTGTTGGTGAGCGCGATCAGCGTGGAGACCGGCGGCGACTGGACGGAGGCCAGCAGGGTGGCGTCGGCCGGGGTCCGCCCCGTCGAGGTCGGGAAGTGAGGGCCGATGAGCTTCACGCGCGAGGAGCGCAGTCCGCCCGCGAGCTGCTGGGCGGCAAACAGCGCCGGCCGGGTCTGGAACGCCGTGCCGTGGATGTTCGCGAACCCGCGGTCATACGCGAGCGCGCTCAGCGAGCCCTCCACGTCGGACGAGCGCCGATAGCCCGTGGCCGGGGTGCCGCGCCGCGAGTCGAAGTACGACTCGTCGCCGACAATCCGTCCCTGCACCGCGGTGAGGCCGTTCGCCTTGAGCAGCGCGCCGATCAGGTTGCGCATCGTCGTGCCGGTCCCGTACCAGAGCCGATCGAACCCGACCGCGCCGAACGTCGGATCGCCGCCACCGCGCAGATAGAGGGTGCCGTCCCATACTCCGGAGGGATCGCGGGACCCGACGCCGAGGATCGAGGTGGCGAATGTCTGGGTCGGCCCAAGCCGGAGCAGGGCGGTCGAGGTCGTGTATATCTTCTCGAGCGAGGCGGGCAGGCGGCCGGTGTTGGGCGCTTCGGAGAACAGGACCTGGCCGGTGTTGAGGTCGAGGACGTACGCCCCGGCGCTCGAGCCCACCTTGGCCATCGACTGGGTGAGCGAGCGCTGCAGGGCTCGCTGGGCGGGGGGTGTCTGCGCTCCGGCCACGGCCGCCGTGCCGGCGAGCAGTGCGATGGTCGCCCCCAGGGTGGCCAAGAACACCCGCATCGGCGCATATAACCACGGGGGCCAGCCAAAGTAGCGGCCATGCCGGAGTCGATCGGAGGTCTCTCATCCGCGAGGTCTGTCTGCGAACGAGCGCGCGCCAGGCGAACGTGGCGACCCCGCGGCTCCCTACAATCCCCTGCAGGATGGGCAAGGTGGTCAAGCTCGACGCGGTGGCCGCGGATCGGACGGGCGCCGCGTCCCGGAGCGGCCAGACCCGGCGCCGGCGGGTCAGATCCAAGACCGCCCTGGTGCTCGGCGGTGGCGGGTTCACCGGCGGCGTCTACGAGATCGGGGCCCTGCGAGCGCTCGATCTACTGTCGGTCAACCGGACCGTGAACCAGTTCGACGTGTACGTGGGCACGAGCGCCGGCGCGTTCGTGGCCGCCGCGGTGGCCAACGGGGTGACGCCCGAGGAGATGATGCGGGTCATCGTCCAGCAGGTCCCCACGTCGTTCCCGGACGCTCGTGTGAGCTCCCTGCTGCGCCCGAACTACCGGGAGTTCCTCACCAAGGGTGTCACGGTCCCGTTCCGCGTGGCGCAATTGGTCCGCACGCTGCTTCGAGACCTCGGGCAGACGTCGGCGGTGGACATCGCAGTCGGTCTGGCCGAGGCGCTGCCGTCCGGGCTGTACTCCGAGGCCGGGATCGAGCGCTACGTGCGCACGATCCTGTCCGACCCGGACCGCACCGATGACTTCCGGCTGCTGCGCAACGAGCTCTACCTGGCCGCCACCGACCTCGACACGTGCGAGCGCGTCGTGTTCGGGGCCGAGGACTGGGACGACGTGCCGATCTCCACCGCGGTGGCGGCCTCGAGCGCCCTGCCGATGATCTACAAGCCGGTGCGGATCAAAGACCGAGAGCTGGTCGACGGCGGAATCGTCTCGACCACCAACCTGGACATCGCGGTCGAGGCGGGGGCGAAGTTCATCGTGGTGGTCAACCCGCTCGTGCCCTACGTCAACGACTTCCAGAAGCGGATCCCGACGATCACCGGATCCCGGGCCCGGCGGGTGTCGGACATGGGCTTCCCGCAGATCGGCTACCAGGCGTTCAAGCTGCTGGCCTATCAGCGTCTACACGACCTGGCCCGAACGTGGGAACAGCGCTATCCGGGGGTGGACGTGATCCTGGTCGAGCCCGAGCCAAACGACGAGCTGATGTTCCAGACCAGCATCATGAACTACACATCACGGGTCGACATCGCACGACACGGCTTCCAGTCCGTGACGCTCAAGCTGGCGCACGACTACCCGCGCTTCAAGCGGATCTGCGCGCGGCACGGAATCGAGATCTCGGCGACTCGAGTTCGCAAGGTGGTCAAGCATTTTGAGGCCGAGCGGGAGAAGACCCGCGCGTGGAGGAAGATCCTCGAGCAGACGACTTCGACGCTGCTGCGCCAGTCGGCTCAGGAATAGCGAATTAGCGGCCTCGCCGGGGGAGGAGGCGCGAGGGGCCTGCTGTGGCTACAAAAAACGCCCGCTAGGCGGGCGTGGGCTGCTGCTGGGTCTGGGGGCTCGAGCCGGTGATCTCCCGCAGGCTCGAGAGGAAAAGCGTCTTGTCGATACGACCGTTGAAGATTGGAATCCCCCACTCGCAACACTTGACGATCACGTCCCGGCGCTCAAGGCCGGCCTCTCGTGCAAGCTCGGTGGGGGTGAGGTGAATTGCCATCGGTAGTGGAACCTCCTTTACCGCCTGCCGTTGTGGCCGCGAAGTATGCCGTTTGGGTCGGATGCTCTCAACCGGTCTTTCGGCCAGATCCTTCTCCAAACCTTAGCGATGCTGTCGAAAGCTCTGGACATATGGCCGATTCCCGGTAGAGTCCCGCCGGCTAGGGGGGAACCCAGCGCAAAGGGGACAACTACGGCGATGGCACGGCTGCTTTTAGGCGCCCGTGAGGGCTCGGCGCCCAGGGATCACGACCTGGTCAGCGCTGTCCGCCGCGGGGAGGGTTGCGCGTTCGAGGCGCTCTTCCTGCGCTATCGGGGCCGGATTCGCGCGTACGCGAGCGGGATCCTGGCCGACGCCGATCTCGCCGAGGACATCACCCAGGAGGTGTTCATCTCGGCGCTGCGCCGCCTGCGGGACACGGAGCGGCCGATCGCGTTCAAGCCCTGGATCTACCAGATCGCCAAGAACGCCTGCATCGACGAGCTGCGGCGAACCAGACGCAGGCTCGAGGTGCCGCTCGAACATCAGCGCGAATGGCCCGATGGTGAGCCCGAACTGCTCTCGCGGGATCCGGGTCCGGAGCTGGCCGTCGAGAGCAAGCAGCAGCTCGTGGACCTGCGGGGCGCGTTCAGCGGCGTATCGGAGCTCCACAACCGAATCCTGGTCTTGCGCGAGCTCGAGGGCCTCTCCTACAACGAGATCGGAGCGCGGCTCGGGATGTCCAGGCCGGTGGTCGAGAGCACGCTGTTCCGGGCCCGGCGCCGGCTCGCCGAGGAGTACGAGGAGCTGATCAGCGGCCGCCGGTGCGAGCAGACCCGGGCGCTCATCGACGCCTGGCAGGGTCGCACGCTTCGACGCCTGGGCGTCCGGGACCGGCGCCAGCTGGCCCGGCACCTGGCCCACTGCCGGCCCTGCCGGCGTCACGCGCTGGCTGCCCAGGCGACGGCCGAACTGGTCGCGCCGGCGGCTGGGTCCCTGGCCGCCGCCTGACAGCGTGCCTGTGGGATACTGGACCCATTCGGGGCGTGGCGCAGCCTGGTAGCGCGCACCGTTCGGGTCGGTGAGGTCCCCGGTTCAAATCCGGGCGCCCCGATTTATCGTATCGGTTTTGCAGGGATTTTAGAGCGGACCGCGTGGCCGTTGCTCGATTCTCATGGAGGGCTGGTACAGGGCCGGGACCTGCGGATCCAGTCGACTTGTCGTAGAGAGACCGCCAGCAAGTCGGAACGGGCCGTTGCGGGTTCGGGTTGGCGGCTGCGGTCGTGCGGGTGTCTCGGGCAGCGATGGATGGCACACCGTCAACCTCTGCTCGTTGCGGTTTCGCTGTCGTAAGCCGAGCGGACGGTGACCACCTCGCTGCCCATTCACTGCCTAATCGCGAGCCCGGACCAAGTTGCGACGGATGTGTGGCCGATCCGCCCGATAGCGTTCGTCCTCCCGTGCGTGTCGTGTGGGAGCGTCGGGCCATCGTCGATGGAGCAGGTAATGGGTCGTGTCTTGACGATCCCGTCGAACTTGACGGTGTGCGACTCGCTACGATTGAAGCTGGACTACAGTCACTACACTGTAGTGATGGCCGCTAGGCAGCGGAAGACCGAGCCGTTCTCGATCCGCTTGGGTGAGCGCGCGAATTTGCTGGTTTCTGAGGAGGCGCGGCGGTCGGGGCGGTCGCGGAGCGTCGTGGTCGAGGAGCTCGCGGAGGAGGCGGCGAAGGCCCGGTTGCATCCTGGCGTCGCGTTTCGCGGGCGTCCGCGTCGCGCGTGGGTGATCGGCAGCGGGCTCGACGTGTGGGAGATCGTCGAGCTGCTTGGCTCATACAAGGATGATGTGGCGGCGCTGACCGCCGATCACCCGCTGCTCACAGAGCGGCACGTTCGCACCGCGCGCGCATACTCGAACCAGTTCCCGGACGAGATCGCGGTGCTCTTGGAGGAGAACCGGCGGCCTCTGTCTGAGCTGACGAGCCTGTACCCGTTCATTCAGGCCCCGGGCAGCTGAAGCGTAACCGTGCGGTTGCTGCTCGACGCGCACGTGTCCGGGCCGCGCGTGGGGCGGCGGCTCGAGGCCAAGGGCCACGAGGTCCGCGCGCTCGACCAGGAGCCGGAACTCGAGGGACTGAACGACGATGACGTGCTGTCCATGGCGTGCCTCGAGGCGCGCATACTCGTGACTCACAACATTCGCGACTTTCCCGCCATCCTGCGGGAGTGGGCGGCGGCGCAGCGTTCACATGCAGGCGTGATCCTGGTGTACGGGATCGACCACCGAGAGTTCGACGTGATCGTGCGAGGGATCGAGCGGTGTCTGGAGCTGTACCCGGATCCGGGGAGCTGGGCGGACCTGGGGCTCGTGGTTGATCGTGAGTTCGCGCGGGGCTAAGCCCGGCCAGTTCCCGTCGCTTCAGACTGATCGATGTTCACAGGATTCTGTGAGTTGTTGTCATCTCTAGTCGGCTCGGCTCCACGTCGACGGATCGCCAGTGCCGCCCCGCTCGTGGCGAAAACCGGGGGCCTTCCGGCTCGGACGTTCCGGAGCCTGTCAGACGCCGGAGGTCAGCGGGCATAGGTCGAAGTGCGCTAGCCATTGCCTCGGGGAGTGCGGGTCGCGCAAATTGCGATTTCACACGCAGGTTTCCGTCCGAAGCGTCGCGATCATTGTCGCGTGGCTGTCGTCGAGGTGCCCTACGAGATCGACCTGCGGGAGGTCGCCCGCTCGGTCGGCAAGAGCACGTACGAGCGCGGTGCGGCGTACGCCCGCAAGAACAGGGTGCTGTCGCTCCGATGGGACGAGGATGAGCTGGCGATGACCGGCAAGGTTCTGGGCACCGGTCTGTACACGACCACGGTCCGGTTCTCCGATATCGGCGACGGCATCGAGTTCGACTACGGCGAGTGCACCTGTCCGATCGGGTTCGACTGTAAGCACGTCGCGGCGGTAGCCGTGATGGCCGCCGGAAACGAGACTCCGCAGACTCGCGGCGATGACGCGGTGAAGGGCGCTGCGAAGACGGCTCGCCAGGTGACGAGCGAGCCTCGGCCGCCTTCGTGGCAGGAAAGGCTGCGGCCGCTTGTGAGCGCGCCGACGGACACCACGGTCGGCACTCCGTTGGCGGTGGAGTTGTCGGTCACGGCCGGCCACTACGGACGTGGCCAGCGACTGCAGGCGAAGCTGATGCGGCCCGGTGCGAGGGGTGGCTGGGTCAATGGGTCGCTCTCATGGAACCGACTCGAGCCGTGGGATCACCGCGACGTTCAGCTACGCGAGGACCATCTGGCGCTTGCCCGCGAGCTCAAGGCGCTGACAGCGGCCGACGGCGCCGGTCGGTACGTGTACGGCTACAGCGGCCAGGACAAGCTGCTCGATTTGACCGATGTTGATGGCGGGCGGTTCTGGTCGTTGCTGGAGGACGCCGAGGCGGTCGGGATCGTGCTGCTCGACGGCGACCGGCGCGGCGTCGAGGTTCCCCGCTACCGAACCGCGGAGCTGCTGATCGACGTGACGGTCGGCGGCGACGGGGCCGCCGAGGTCAAGCCGACCTTGCGCGACGGCACGGCTTCTGCGATCGCCAGGCGGCTGCCGGTGCTGTTCCTCGGGGTGAGCGGTCACGGCCTTGTCGTGCACGAAGTGCCTGACGTGCCGACGGGCAGCGAAACGAGAGATCTGCGACTGATCCGCCTCAGCCGGCCCGCCCCGGAACAGCTCCGATTGATGGTGCTCGGTGGCGAGCGGCTGACGGTCCCGCCCGACGAGCTCGCGGCGTTCGCGACCGAAATCGCCCCGGGGCTGCGGAACATCGCCCCAGTCGTATCCAGCGATGGGTCATTCACGACGCCGGAGGTATCACCCCCCGCGCTCGTGCTGAACGTCAGCCACCAACCGGGACACGTCACGTTCCTTGGCTGGCAGTTCCGCTACGCGGTGGGCGATCGCACGATCGAGGCCAATTTGGTCGCCTCCCATGGTGGTGACCCGGCCGCAGCGATCCGTGACCGTGCAGCCGAGCGGGCGCTGCTTGACAGGCTTGACGTTGATCGGCCGGCGTTGCGGGAGCTCGGCGTCCTGGACGTGGCTGGGCGGCCCGCCCGCGGCACGATCGTGCTCGAGGGTTTCGACACGGCACGGTTCGTGGCCGACGAGCTGCCCGCGCTGAGAGCGTCGTTGGAAGTCACGGAGACGGGCGAGCCGATCGACTACCGTGACGTCGCCGACTCGCTGCGGATCGAGGTGTCGGCCACGGAGCAGACCGGCGGAGACCAGGATTGGTTCGACCTCGACGTCACGATCACAGTCGCGGGTCACAAGCTTCCGTTCGCGGTCGTGTTCGCCGCGCTTGCGCGCGGGGAGACGCGCCTGCTGCTTGACGATGGTGCGCACTTTCCGCTCCTGGCTCCCGAGCTCGGTGCATTGCGCGGGCTGATCGCGGAAGCCGAGTCGCTCGGCGACGGCTCCCGGCCGGGATCGCTGCGAATCAGTCGCTACCAGGCGACGCTGTGGGACGAACTGGTCAAGCTCGGCATCGTCGACAGACAGGCGCAAGCGTGGCAGCTGCAGCTCGAGGCGTTGCGCGGGCTCGACGTGCTCACCGACTACGACCCGGCGGCCACGTTCACAGCTTCACTCCGCCCATACCAGTTGGACGGATTCAAGTGGCTGGCGACGCTGTGGGAGCACGGACTCGGCGGAATCCTGGCGGACGACATGGGACTCGGCAAGACCATCCAAGCGCTGGCGCTGGTAACCCACGCGATCGAGGCCGGAGCCGAGAACCCGTTCCTCGTCGTCGCGCCGACGAGCGTCGTCCCGAACTGGATCGCCGAGGCGGGACGGTTCGCACCGGACCTAGCGACGCGCGCGATCACGGACACCCACCGCAAGCTCGGCGCCACGATCGCGGACACAACGGACGGCGCGCAGCTCGTGGTGACCACCTACACGCTATTGCGGCTCGACGCCGGCGAGTTCGCTTCGAGAGCGTGGGCGGGAGTACTGCTCGACGAGGCGCAGCACGTCAAGAACCACAGCGGCAAGACCCACCAGACCGTTCGCCGCGTCGAGGCGCCATTCAAGCTGGCGATCACCGGCACGCCGATGGAGAACAATTTGACCGAGCTGTGGGCGCTGCTGTCGATCACCTCGCCGGGACTGTTCCCGGACCCGAGGAGATTCACCGAATTCTGGGCACGGCCGATCGAGCGCAGCGGCGACAAGGAGCGGCTCACCACGCTACGGCGGCGGATCCGGCCGCTTGTCAAGCGGCGCACGAAGGAGCTGGTAGCGGCTGAGCTGCCGGCCAAGCAGGAGCAGGAGCTCGCAGTCGAGCTACACCCGCGGCATCGAAAGCTGTACGACACCCACCTGCAGCGAGAGCGCAAGCGCATTCTCGGCCTGCTCGACGACTTCGATCGCAACCGCCTGACCGTGCTGACCGCGATCACCAAGCTGCGGCAGCTGAGCCTGCACGCCGGGCTCGTCGACACCGCCGACTCGAACGTGCCGTCGGCCAAGATCGACGAGCTGATTGAACAACTGGCCGACGTGATCGGGGGCGGACACCGCGCGCTGGTGTTCAGTCAGTTCACGGGCTTCCTCGCGACCGTTCGCGATCGCCTCGGCACCGAATCGATCGAATACTGCTACCTCGACGGGAAGACGCGAGACCGCGATAAGGTGCTCCGCGCCTTCAAGCAGGGCGACGCCCCGGTGTTTCTCATCAGCCTGAAGGCTGGCGGAGCCGGCCTCAACCTGACCGAAGCGGACTACGTGTTCGTGCTCGACCCGTGGTGGAACCCGGCCGTCGAGGCTCAGGCAATCGACCGCAGCCATCGGCTCGGCCAAAAAAAGCCGGTGATGGTCTACCGCCTCGTGTCGCGCAACACGATCGAGGAGAAGGTCGTAGCGCTGGCGAAGCGCAAGGCAGCGCTGTTCACCGGCGTGATGGACGACGGTGATCTGTTCTCCGGACAGATCACCGCTGCCGACATAGCCGGCCTGATCTGTTAGCCCGGCCACTTGTGTCGCCATTGGGCAGCAACTCGATTTCGCTGCCTAAACCCCGGGAATCCACGGCAATATCCGAGGATCTGACGGAGGTGCCGGGGAACTGCAACACGACAATTCGCAGGGATTCGTGTGCGGTCGGATCTCGCGCATAACTCGGTCGGTGAGGTCCCCGGTTCAAATCCATGCGCCCCGATAACAAGAAACCCCTGCTGAGACAGGGGTTCCTGCGTTTCAGTCGCGGTCCGCTTCGCGCGCCGCGGGGGCCGATCATTTTGTGCCTATATGCCCAATCGTGGCCTTCGAGGAGCGCCTTGAGCCTTTCTCGCTCCTCCTCGCTGCGCCGCATGGTATGGGGCGTAAGACGCGCAGCGTGTGTGGCCGAGTTGCTGCATCACGTACGTGGGGTCCTTGCCGATCGCAACCCAGGATTGAGGCGACGTGTACCTGAGCTTGTGCGGGGGCACCAGCCCGGCGCTCGGGGTCGACGCTCAGCGTGGACCCGACGCCAGACCGGGCGCCGTTGCTCGCTCGACTGATGAGCGTTGCCGACTAATCAGCGGCCGACGCCGCGCCGACGGGGTCCGGTACCAGCTTGAAGGTCTGGCCGGTGTCGCAGCGCAGGCAACGCAGGTCGATCGAGGGGATCTCCCGCGGTATCCCGGCCGCCGCGGGATCGGCGGCGCCGCCGGCCGGGACGAGCCGGTAGGTCTGGGTTTCGCCACAGTGGGGGCACGAGTAGTCAATCGATGGTTCGAACATGCCGGCTCCTTTCCCGGTTGCGAGGAGGCGAGGATTCTCTCCGGTTTGTCGGGCGGCGGGGGAATTCATTACGTGTCACGAATTGCCTGCGCCGATCACTGGAGGCTGGTGCCCCGAGCGGGCACCGAAGCGCCCCCGGGGCCGGACCCCGGGGGGCGGCTTTGTCGGAGGAGGTGTTAAACGTTGGTCTCGAACGGCGGCGGGCCGATGATCTCGACGTTGGCGGCGGCTGCGGCGGCAGCCATGCGATCCATGTTGCAGTTTTTCGAGAACGAGCTGGTCGCTCCAGATTTCGCCAAGTTCGCCGACATCCTGCGCCAGCCGGAGCCGGTGGCGATACTCGCTCACGCCACGCACGGCGAACCCGAGCTCAGCGCCCGCCATCGGACAATTCACGGACCGCTGGGCTTCAGCGGCGAACTGCGCGCAGTGTTCGCGACCGGAGGAGCGTGCTGGGGGTGAGCTGTTTGACCCGCCGCCACGGCGACCCGGACTTCACGCGCGAAGAGGCGGGATTCGTCGCGTCGGTGTGCGAGCACATCGCCGGCGGCTTGCGCACCGCGCTGCTGCTGCGCGCGGTTGACGAGGCACCCGCCAACCAGGCGCCCGGAATGATCCTGCTCGGCCCGAACGACGAAGTTGCCTCGATCAGTGATGCGGCCCACCTGCTCCTCGAGGACCTGCCCCAGGAGGAGCTGGCGCTGCCCAGCGCTGTTCACGCCGTTGCCTACCGCGCCCGCGCCGCCGCCGCCGGCAACGACCATGGCGTCCCGCGCGCACGGCTGCGCACGCGCAGCGGTCGGTGGCTCCTGCTGCACGCCGCGTGCCTGCGGGACCGCGACGGTGCCACCCACCAGACCGCGATCATGATCGAGCCCGTCCGCCGCGCCGAGATCGCCTCGATCATCGTCGAGCTGTACGAGCTGTCAGCCCGCGAGCAGCAAGTCACG
The DNA here is from genome assembly GCA_035252415.1 of Solirubrobacteraceae bacterium. Lineage (GTDB taxonomy): Bacteria > Actinomycetota > Thermoleophilia > Solirubrobacterales > Solirubrobacteraceae > Palsa-465. The sequence goes on along the minus strand of DATFDC010000593.1, from coordinate 777 downwards.
CAGCTGCTCGTACGCGGGCTCGCGATCGACGAAATCGCTCAGACCCTGTGGCTCTCGCGCCACACCGTGCGCGACCACGTCAAGGCGATCTTCACAAAGGTCAGCGTGACCAGCCGCCCCGAGCTGACGGCCAAGCTGTTTGCCGAACAGTTCCTACCTGAACTCGAGACCAAGCAGCCGACGACCTGACGCCGTCGGTGCAAGAGTTCACCGCGATCCCGGCTGAAATCGTGGCCGCTGATCAACGCGACCCGTTGCCCGTGGATTCACCCGCCTACACGCTCGGTCACGCTTCAGAGGAGGATCTTGTGGGCGCGCGGGCGGAGATCTACGGCGTCTCGTGAGCGCGCTGGCCGCGTATGTGACCCAGCTGGGCGGTCCGGAGCAGATCACCGTCGGTGAGCTGCCGGTCCCGGCGCTGGGCCCGACCGACGTCCTGGTCGAGACCGAGGCGCTCGAGGTCAACCGGGTCGACACCTACGTGCGCTCCGGTGCGTACGTGACGCCAACGCCGTTTCCGTTCATCATCGGCCGCGACCTGGTCGGCACGGTGATCGCGGCCGCCGCCGGCGTGGCCGGGTTCGAAGTCGGGGATCGGGTTTGGTCAAACAGCCTGGGCCATGGCGGCCGGCAGGGATCGTTCACGCAGCAGGCCGTCGTCAGCGCCGACCGCCTGTATCACCTGCCCGCGGGCGTGGACGCGGTGGAGGCGGTGGCGGTGCTGCACGGGGCGGGAACCGCGTGCCTTGGCCTGTTTCGCGACGCCTCGATCCGGCC
>DATFDC010000592.1:0-14197 GCA_035252415.1 Solirubrobacteraceae bacterium | reverse complement strand
CGGCGGCCGGCGGCACCGGCACGGGCGGCGCCGCCGCGCACCGCCCCACCCACGGCGGTCAGCGGCTTGGCGATGCCCTCGAGCCGCATGCGCTCGGCCTTCACGCCGAAGACGATCTCGACCACGCCTCCGATGATCATCAGGACCGCGCCGATCGCGAGCGCGACGAACACGTCGGAGGCATTGCCGGTCGGGACCAGGCGGCCGAACAGCTGGGGCCCGATGATGCCGCCGATTCCGGTGCCGATCGCGTAGAACACGGCGATGGCCAGCGCCCGGGTTTCCATCGGGAAGATCTCGCTGACCGTCAGGTAGGCGGCGCTGACTCCGGCCGAGGCGAAGAAGAACACCACGGCCCACGAGATCGTCAGCGTCGTCGCGTTCAGCGAGCCCTGCTTGAACAGGTAGCCGGTGATCAGCAAGAGGATGCCCGACAGGATGTACGTGCCGGAGATCATCGGCTTGCGCCCGACCGTGTCGAACAGGGGACCGAGGACGATCGGTCCGATCAGGTTGCCGACCGCGAACGCGACCAGGTAGTACGGGGCGTCCGCGGTCGCCACGTGGAAGAACGTGCTCAGCAGCGTGGCGTAGCCGAACAGGATCGAGTTGTAGAGGAACGCCTGGCCGATGAACAGCGCCAGCCCGAGCACGAAGCGCTTGGGGTAGTGGCGCACGATCGCGCTGGTGATCTCCCACAGGCCGATCGACTTGCGCTGCTGGATCGTGATCGAATCATCCTCGGGCTCGGGCAGCGGTCCGTCGATCGACTCGGCGACCTGCCGCTCTATGTCCCGCGTGACCTCCTCCGCCTCCTGCTCGCGGCCGTGGATGAACAGCCAACGCGGGCTCTCGGGAACGTGGCGGCGGACGATCAGGATGGCCATGCCGAGGATGAAGCCGAGCCCGAAGCACACCCGCCAGCTGAGCAGCGGCGAGAAGATGTGCAGCGCGGCGACCGAGAGCAGCGCGCCGGCCGCCGCCCCGGCCCAGTAGGTCCCGTTGATGATGATGTCGATGCGGCCCCGGTGCTCGGCGGGGATCAATTCGTCGATCGCCGAGTTGATCGCCGAGTACTCGCCGCCGATGCCCATCCCGGTCACGAACCGGCAGGCGAAGAAGAACAGCGGCGTCCACGCGAACGCGGTGGCGATCGTGGCGGCCAGGTACACCCCGAGGGTGATCATGAACAGCCGTTTGCGGCCGAAGATGTCGGTTAGCCGCCCGAACAGCAGCGCTCCGGCGCAGGCGCCCGCGACGTACATCGAGGCCGCCCACCCCGCCACCTGGGCGGAGGAGATGTCGATGCCGCTTCCCTTGGCCGAGATCGCGCCGGCGATCGAGCCGACGATCGTCACCTCGAGCCCGTCGAGGATCCATACCGTGCCGAGCCCGACCAGAATCTTCCAGTGCCACCCTGACCAGGGCAGCCGGTCCAGCCGGGCCGGGATGTTGGTTTCGATCGTGCCGAGTCCATCGGCGGTTTGGGAAACCGACGCCATTTCCAGGACCTCCTCGCTCTGAACTTCCCACGAGACGCCCTACCCGGTTCTGGGCGCAAACCCACCCCGGCGGTTCTCCCGGCGACAAACGCTGCGCAGTGAAGCTGCGCTCGACGCCGCCGGGGTCGTTCGAAATCTGCACGATTGCTTGACACGAGTCAGCACTGGGTTTAGCGTGCCCGGGCCCGGTCGGAGGAACGGAAGGAGAGGTAGTGGTGTCCATGCACTCGAGGTCTCGGCATCGTTGGACCCGGCGGCGCACGCTTCTGGCGAGCGCGATCACGGCGGTCACCGTCCTGGCGGTGGCGCCAGGCGGCGCCTCGGCACACGCGCGGCCGCACGCACCGATCGCCGTCACCCGCGACGGCGTTGTGCAGGGGTTCTCCGCCGGCGGCGTGGACAAGTTCCTGGGCATCCCGTATGCCGCGCCGCCGGTTGGCTCGCTGCGCTGGCGCGCGCCCCAGCCGCCGGCACGCTGGCACGGCGTGCGCAGCGCGACCACGCTGCCTCCGGCCTGCCCGCAGCTCGCGAACTCGAACGGTCCGCGCTCGGAGAACGAGGACTGCCTGTATCTGAGCGTGTACGTGCCCCAGGGCAAGGGCCGCGACGCCGATCGGGGCCACAACGGTGACCGAGGCCACAACGGCGACCGGGGCCACGGCCGCGGACTTCCGGTCCTGTTCTGGATTCACGGTGGCGGGCTGACCACCGGGACCGGCAACCAGCACGACGGCACGCTGATGGCGACGACCAACCACATCATCGTGGTGTCGATCAACTACCGGCTCGGCGTTTTCGGCTTCCTCGCGCTGCCGTCGCTGAGCGCCGAGGCCTCCGATCACGCCTCGGGCGACTACGGCCTGCTCGACCAGATCGACGCGATGCGCTGGACGCGCGAGAACATCGCCGCGTTTGGGGGCGACCCGCGCAACGTGACAATCGCCGGCGAGTCGGCCGGCGCGTACTCGATCTGCTCGCTGCTCACATCGCCCTCGGCGCGCGGCCTGTTCGCCCGCGCTGTGATGGAAAGCGGCAGCTGCATCTCGACGCCGCTGAGCACGGCCGAGCAGACCGGCACGCAGTTCGCCACGGCCTCCGGCTGCACTGACCCCGCGACGGTCGCGGCGTGCATGCGCTCCAAGACCGCCGGCCAACTGCTCGACAACCCGGACTACCCCGGCGCCGACTCGCCGACCTGGGGTGGCGCCGAGCTTCCCGCCGATCCGAACACGGCGGTGGCGGCCGGGCACTTCACCCGCGTTCCGCTGCTGATCGGGACCAACCACGACGAGGGGCGGACGTTCTCCCAGGGCCTGGCCGGGTTGAACGAGCAGCAGTACGACGGCCTGATCCAGAGCCAGTACGGCGCCAACGCGTCCAAGGTGCTGGCCGAGTATCCATTCAACGCGTTCCCCAGCCCGTACACCGCGGCGTACGCGGTCGGGGCGGTGTGGACCGACAGCGGCTTCATCGGGAGCATCGGCGGCTGCGCGGCCCAGAGCCAGGAGCAGACCTTCCGGAAGTACACGCCGGTGTTCGCCTACCAGTTCGACGACCGCAACGCGCCCGGGCTCAACGACAACCTGCCCGGCTACATGTGGGGCGCCGGCCACGCGATGGAGCTCGCCTACATGTGGCCGAGCTTCGACAACGGCATCCCGCTCTACCCGCAGTTGACGCCGGCCCAGCACGAGCTGTCTGACTGGATGGTTCGCTACTGGGGCGCGTTCGCTCGGTTCGGCGCCCCGTTCGTCCGCGGCCAGACGTTCTGGCCCCTATACCAGACCGGCCGCATGATGTCCCTGCGCCAGGGCAGCGGATCCACCGCGATCTCCGACGCCGAGTTCAGCGCCGAGCACAACTGCTCGTTCTGGAATTCGCTTCCGGCCGGTTAGACGCAACCGAGCCGTACTAACCCCACACTCGGCGAGCCCGGCTCGCCGAGCGTGCGGTTGGCAACGTCATACGTGTCGTTTTCGCACACTCAGACCGCGGGGAATCGCCGAGTGTGCACTTATGCCCCACAATCGGCTCGTGATGGCCGACCGAACCACGCAAGCGCCGCCTACCGTCGCGTTCGCCGGCGGCGCCCTGGACCGCTCCGCCCACCTGCGCGACGACGCCGAACGACTGCGCACGAGCCACAGCTCTCAGGTGATCGTCGTTGGCCCCGACCAGCAGATCGGGCTCGAGGGCGACGGCACGCTTGCCCGCGTCCCGGCAACCGCCGTCCCCCGGGACATGCCCCTGACCTTCCTGGGAGTCGAGCCATCGGGCGCCGCCGTTTTCGCCGGCGACGCGGCATCCGAGCCGGGCCATGGGTTCGCCGCGCTGCGCGAGCTCATGTCCGAGCTCGACCCGGCCGACGCCGCGCTCGCCGCCTACGCGGTCGGCATGGTCGGCTGGCACCGCGTGAACCGCTACTGCGGGCGCTCCGGCCACGCGACCGAGGTCGAGGCGGGCGGCCATCGCCGGCGCTGTCCCGGCTGCGGCCTGGTCCAGTTTCCCCGAACCGACCCTGCGGTGACCATGCTCGTCCAGTCCAACGACAAAGCTCTGCTCAGCCGGCGCAAGGGCGCCCCAAAGCACCGCTGGTCCGCCCTGGCCGGCTTCGTCGAACCGGGCGAGACCCCCGAGGAGGCGGTCGTGCGCGAGGCCCGCGAGGAGACCGGGGTCGAGATCACCGCGGTGAAGTACGTCACCTCACAGCCCTGGCCGTTCCCGGCCGCGCTGATGATCGGCTTTTGGGCGTTTGCCGATCCGGCCGGAGCCGACGGCGCTCCGCAACCACAGCCAAGCGAGCTCGTCGAGGCCCGCTGGTGGCCTCGGGCCGAGCTGGCCGAAGCGATCCAGGACGACCGCATCGCGCTGCCCCCGCCGGGCACGATCGGCAACTATCTGATCGCGACCTGGCTGGCGAAAGACTCGTAGCTACTCGCCCACCCCGATCGCCTCGACCGGCCGCGACCGGAGCACGTGCCGGGTCGGCACAGCCAGCGCCACCAGCGCCAATAGCGCGGTGCCGCCGACTATCGCCGCGAAGGGCCTCCCGGGCACGTACGGAAGACCGCCGTTCAGGGCGTGACTCAAAGGCAGCAGAGCGGTGGCGGCGATCGCCAACCCGAGCCCGACGCCGATCGTGATGATCAGCGCGGCTTCCCAGCGCGCCATCGACCGCACCTGGCGGGAGGTGCCACCGACCAGTCGCAGTAGCCCCAGCTCGCGTCGCCGGCGCAGCGCGATCATCAGCAGCGTGTTGACCACGGCGATGGCCGTGAAGGCGAAGATCTCGCCGACGAACTGCGGGCCGAACCAGCGGTTCATCTCGTTGTCCGCGTCGCGCGCGGTCGCGAACGAGGCGCGGTCGCTCACCCGCAGTCCGGGATACCGCGTGGCCAGGACCTCGAGACGCCCGGCGACTGCAGCGGCGTGCTCCGTCCGGACCAACACGGTACCCAGCAACGGGGTCGTTTGGTGGCCGGCGGCAAGCTCGGGACTGAGCAGCGCATCGCCGAAGGCCAGGTCGCGACGGTAGATCGCGACTACGGTCGCGTGGGTGCGGGTCCCGTCGCCGAGCATGACCTGCACACGCTCGCCGACACGGGCGTGCGCAGCGTCGGCGCGGTGGCGCCCGAGGGCAATCGCGTCGCCGTGCAGCGCGTACAGGGACCCGGCGATCACCCCGACGTCGAGCCCGCCACCCCCAGCGCCGGCAACTATCTGAGCCGGCATCGTGTCACCGGCGCCGAGGCTGGGGCCAAGCGTGGTCGACGTCAACGCGACCGCCGAGCGCACTCCGGGCGTGGCGCGGATGTCGGTCAGAGCGGCCGCCGGCAGTCCGGGACCTGCGCCCCGGACCGCGAGCTCGCCCGCCAGGCCCGCCTGCCGTTCGGCGCTGGTGGCGTGCTCGATCGTGGTGGTGCTGAACAACAGCGTGCAGCTCAGGGCGACCGTGAGCACCAGCGGCGTGCTCGCCGAGGAGAAGCGCCGGGTGGCGGCGGCCAGGTTCGCGGAGGCGAGGAAGCCGCCGACGGGCCGCAGAGCGGACAAGGCGGGCCCCAGCAGCCGGGCGGTCGCATAGGCCGCGACCGGTCCCAGGAAGCCAACCGCGACGACTAGGAGCAGAGCGGTCATCTCCGAAGTGGCCGCGGCCGTCTCCGGGGTGGTGGTCGTCGTTGCCACCGTGAACAGCGGGATCGCGCCGGCGATCGCCAGCAGCCCGCCCGCGATCCGCCCCGGGCCGAGCAGCCGCGGCTCGACCGCGGCGTCGGTGAGTGCGAGCGTCGGCGGCACCTTGGCTGCCCGCCGCGCGGAGGCCAGGACCGCGATCAGAGCGGTCGTTACCGCGCAGCCGATTACTGCGGCGGCGGGCAGCAGGCCCGTGTGGAGCGCGAAGTTCTCCGGGGCGATGCCGTGCCGCACGAGCCCGCGGCCGAGCACATGGCCGAGACGGATTCCCGGCACGATTCCAATCCCCGACCCGATCAGGGCGACGATCGCCGCCTCCCAGGCGATCATGCGCTGGATCTGACCTGGCGTGGCGGCAACCGCACGCAACAGCGCGATCTCGCGTTCGCGCTGCTGGATCGACAGGCTCATCGTGCTGGTCACGACGAACATCGCGATGAACAGCGCCAGCCCGCCGAATGCGGCGGTGACCGGTATCAATGTGGTGCGAGTCGCCGAGAGCTCCGGATACTCGGCCGCCCCGCGGGCACCGCCGGTCAGCACCCGCGCGTCGCCCGCGGCCGCGCGCACGCGCGAAACATCGAACCCAGAACCGGCGAGGACACCGATCGCATCGACACGTCCCGGGTGGCCGGCCAACCGTGTCGCCTCGGCGTCGGTCATGAAGATCGCGCTCTGCTGGGTTACGGGGTGGCGCGGACGAGCGACGCCGACGACCTTAACCGTGGCGACCGGATCAGTCGAAGCTACGGGCAGTCGCGCGCCGAGCGCGACCGGGTAGCCAACCACGACCTCGTCAGATCGGGCGGGCGCGCGTCCGGCGCTCAGCACATAGGGAGTCAAGGCCGCACTGCTCCAGCCGTGCACAACCACCGCCCGGTCACCCAACGACGCCGGCACCGACACGTCACTGATCGCGGCCCGGACGCCGGGTACGCGGGCCAGCCGACTCGCAACCGAGGTGCTCACCCGGGCGCGCTCGCTGAGCAGCACGTCGTGGTCAGCGCCGATCGCTTGCCGGCCGGTTACGACCGCTGCGGCGGAGGCGTAGCGCTCGACGGGCGGCTGTGTCCGCAGGATCGACTCGAGCTGCATACCCCAGGCCATCGCGATCACGGAGGCCGCGAAGAAGGCGAGAAGCGCGCCGGTGAACGTGGCGAAGCGGCCGCGAGCGCTGAGAATGGCAAGGCGGAACATGGCTTCAGTCCCCCAGGTGTGCGAGTCGTTCGGCGACTTCGTCGGGGACGGGATCGTCGAGCATCCCGGCCAACCGGCCGTCCGCGAGCAGGATGACTCGGTCGGCCCACGCGGCGGCCGCGGGGTCGTGGGTGACCATCACGACGGTGCGGCCGTCCTGGTCGACGATCTCGCGCAGGAGCTCGAGTACCTCGTGTCCGGTCCGGGTGTCGAGGGCTCCGGTCGGCTCGTCGGCGAACACGACCTCGGGGCGTGTGACGAGTGCCCGCGCGATTGCGACCCGCTGCTGCTGACCTCCGGAGAGCTGCGAGGGACGGTGGCGCAGGCGCTTCTCGAGCCCGACCCGCCCCGCGACCTCGCGCACCGCCGAGCGCCGCGGCCGGTGACCGTCCAGGCGCATCGGCAGCCCGATGTTCTGGGCCACGGTCAGCGACGGAAGGAGGTTGAAGGCCTGGAACACGAATCCGATCCGCTCCCGGCGCAGGACGGTCAGCCGCCGCTCGCTAAGCCGTGTCAGGTCGGTGTCGCCGAGCGTGACGCTGCCGGCGCTGGGCCGGTCCAGCCCCGCTGCGACGTTCAAAAACGTGCTCTTGCCCGAGCCCGAGGGGCCCATGACCGCGGTGAACGACCCCACCGGGAGTCCGAGGCTGATCCCGTCGAGGGCGACGACCGCTCCCTCGCCGCGGCCGTAGACCTTCCGTACATCGCGTAGGGCGACGGCCTCACCCGTGATGGTGCGCTGAGCTGATTTCAACATGCCGTGAACCTAAGCCCGGCCCGTCAGCCCGGCATCGTCGGCAAGCCGGATTCGGCTTCCCCCGCGGCGATGACTCGTGCTCCTACTCAAGTAGGAGGCGAGGAGCCCAGGGGTCAGTTACGTTGGGCGCGTGAGGCAGGTTCGAGATCTCGCGAGCAGCTACTGGTTTGACGCGCTGATCGCGGTCCTGGCGGTAGTGGCCATGCTCGAGGTGGTGCTCGGGCGGGGCTCGGCCGGAGCTCCCACGACGACGCTGTGGTTCTGCCTCCCGGCGATCGCCCTCCTGGTCGTGCCCCTGGTCGCCCGGCGATGGTTTCCGTTCGCGGGTCCGGCGGCGTATTGGCTCATGGCGGCGGGGATCTCGTTCGTCGACCCGCTGCTGATCCCGTATGCCGACGCGCTCTTCCCGATCGGGATGGCGAGCGCGTTCCTGCTCGGGAACCTCCGCGATTTCCGCCGCGCCGGCCTCGGGCTGGCGATCGTGGTCGGCGCGGCGGCGACTCTGGTCGACAACATCGCCGGGCACTCGATCGACGAGCTCGTGTTCGTTCCGTTCGAGTTCGCGATCAGCTGGGTCGCGGGCTTTGCCGTACGCGACCGCGCACGGCAGGCCGAGGCGGCGGAGTCGCGTGCCGCCCAGGCCGAGCAGGAGCGGGACACCGCCGCGAGGATCGCCGTGGCGGAGGAGCGGGCCAGGATCGCGCGTGAGCTGCACGACATCGTCGCCCATGCGGTCAGTGTGATGGTGCTCCAGGTCGGCGCGGTCCGGCACCGGCTCGCCCCTGGCCTGGCCGAGGATCGCGAAGCGCTACAGGATGTCGAGCACGCAGGGCGCGCCGCGCTGGCTGAGATGCGTCACCTGCTCGACGCGATGCGCGAAGACGGCGAACGGGCCGAGCGCGGGCCCCAGCCCGGGCTCGACCGGCTCGATGCGCTGCTCCACGACATCTCTCGCGCCGGGCTCCCCGTCCGTTTGCACATCGGCGGCGATCCGCTCGTGCTACCGCGCGGAGTCGACATCTCGGCCTACCGGATCGTCCAGGAAGGCCTGACCAACGCGCTCAAGCACGCCCACGCGACCCAAGCCGACGTCGATCTGCAGTACGGCCGAGACCAGCTGCGGATCGAGGTACGCGACAACGGTCTTGGTCCCGCGACCGACAACGGGCACGGTCACGGCTTGATCGGGATCGGCGAGCGCGTCAAGCTCTACGGCGGCGAGATGAGCACCGCGAGCGCCAACGGCGGCGGCTTCACATTGAAGGCCCACCTCCCGCTGAGCGAGTACCGGTCATGAAGATCCGCGTCCTGATCGCCGACGACCAGTCGATGGTCCGCGCGGGCTTTCGCATGCTGCTCTCCGGCGAGGAGGACATCGAGGTCGTGGCCGAGGCGCGCGACGGACGCGAGGCGGTGGACAAGGCGGCGCGGTTTGATCCGACCGTAATCCTGATGGACATCCGGATGCCCGAGCTCGACGGGCTCGAGGCAACCCGGCGCATCATCGCCGCCAACGACAGCGCGCGGATCCTCATTCTCACCACCTTCGGCCTCGACGAGTACATCTACGAAGCGCTCACTGCCGGCGCGAGCGGGTTCGTGCTCAAGGACGATCCTCCCGAGCAGTTGATCGCGGCCGTGCGCACGGTCGCGGCCGGAGAAGCGTTGCTCTCACCCACGGTCACCAAACGCGTGATCGAGCAGTTCGCCCGGATCCCGCGGCCGGCGCCGCCGAAGGAGATCGACGATCTCACCGCACGCGAGCGAGACATCCTTCGGCTGATCGCCGGCGGTCTTTCCAATGCGGAGATCGGCGAGCAGCTGTACATCGGTGAGACCACGGTGAAGACGCACGTGACCCACATCCTCCAGAAGCTGGGCCTGCGCGACCGCGTGCAGGCGGTGGTGCTCGCCCACGAGACCGGCCTGCTGGAAACCGCGCGCTGAGCGCTGAGGCTGAGTGCTGAGCGCTAAGCGCTAAGCGCCGCCGCGGAGCGCCCGGACGACGTTTCGGTGCTCGCGCATGGTCTCCATCCCATCCGCGCCCGGCTGGCGCCCGAACCCGCAGTACATGGCGACCCCGAAGTCCGGCAGATAACGCGAGGCGGTTTCCCACCGGCGCCGCAGCCCCGACAGGCCGTCGACCGGCTGGACGATCCCCAGGAACACCCGCGTGTCGCCGACCTCGAGATCCACCAGCGGCCGGAAGAAACTCCGGTCCTCGCTGCGCAGGTAACGGGGCCCGGCCATGTGCACCCAGTCGACCGTGCGCCCCGAATTGGCCACCGCGTAGTTGGCCATCCGGACCAGCAGCCCCATGTCGCGCGCCTCGTACATCGGCCACTCCGGGAACGTGCCGTAGCAGAAGTGGTACCCGACGAGCACTTCCGACGGGATCTGCGGCGTCAGGCGCACGACCGGGCCGGCGAAGCGCTCCCAGGCCCCCTCCGCCGTCCAGGCCAACACGCCCTCGAGGTCCTGCGTCTCGTACGCCATGTCCCACTGGATGGCCAGATCAGACGGCGGCACCGAGGACATCAGCCGCACGAGCTCGCGGCCGACCAGCTCCTCGTAGGCGCGCTCGGCTACCGGATAGTCGCCGGCGAAGTCCGCCTTGAACGCGTTCAGGGCGCTGGCCGGGAACGGCAACCCGACCTGGAAGCGCATCCCGGCCGGGATCACCCCCGACGAGCGCAGCGACTGGAACACCGCGTAGGACTCGATCGCATCGTCGATCCGCGGCCAGGAGTCCCAGTGCAGCTCGCTCACCCCCGACCGGATCGTGAACACGGGCGTCTCGTAGGCATGCCGCGGGATGCCGGTCGGCGACTCGGACTCCTCGACGACCTCGACGTCGGGGTTCGGACGGCAGAGCCGCTCGCGCTCGTAGCCGACCCAGGCCCGGCGCGGCCCGGTCTCGCCGTCGGGCAGCGCGAACACCATGTCGCCGTACAGCTCGGCGCCGGCGCGCAGCGCCTCCTCGGTCGAGTCGGCCGGCAGGCTCCCGACGAGCAGCAGCTCGCTCGCGACCCGCCCGGGCAACTAGCCCACCACCTCGTCGGTCAGGTCGCGTGTCACGAGGGCAGCGTACGCTCCGCCGCGCTCCATGAGCTCCTCGTGCGTGCCGCGCTCGACGATCCGCCCCTGGTCGAGCACCACGATCTGGTCGGCGTCGCGCACGGTGGAAAGCCGGTGGGCGATCGTGATCGTCGTACGCCCCTCGGCCAGGCGCTCGAGCTCGGCTTGCACGGCGGCCTCGGTCTGCGTGTCAAGAGAGCTCGTGGCCTCGTCCAACACCAGCACCGGCGGGTTGCGCAGCACGGTCCGGGCGATCGCCATCCGCTGCTTCTCCCCGCCCGAGAACCGGTAGCCGCGCTCGCCGACCACCGTGTCGTAGCCCTCGGGCAGCGAGGCGATCAGGTCGTGGATCCGCGCCGTCCGCGCCGCGTCCTCGATCTCCTCATCGGTGGCGTCGGGCCGAGCGAAACGCAGGTTCTCGCGCACGCTCGCGTGAAACAGGTAGGTCTCCTGCGAGACCACACCGACCGTGGCCGCCAGCGAGGCCAGCGAGGCGTCGCGCACGTCGACGCCGTCGATCGTGACCCGCCCCTCCTGCGGCTCGTACAGGCGCGCGGCCAGATAGCCGAGCGTGGTCTTGCCGGCGCCCGTCTCGCCGACCACCGCGGTGCGCGTTCCCGCGGGCACCACGAGGTCGATGTCGCGCAGAGTCCATGGCGAATCGGCTGGCGCCGATTCGCTGGCGAGTTCGGCTGGCGCCGAACTCGGGGCCGCGCCGTACCGGAACGACACCCCCTCGAACCGGACCTCGCCGAGCAGCTCGTCGGGGCGCAGCTCCACCGGATCGGCGGCCTCGACGATGTCGACCGGCAGGTCGAGGTACTCGAAGATGCGATCGAACAGCGCCAGCGAGGACTGCACGTCGGTCTGGACGCCGAGCAGCGACTGGATCGGGAACAGCAGCCGCGTCTGCAGCGTGGTGAACGCGACCACGGTGCCGATCGTGATCGTGTTGCCGAGGAAGCTCTGCCCGGCCAGCCAGTAGATGATCGCCGGCTGGGCGGCGAAGGCGAACTGGATCGTGGCCATCATCCAGCGGCCGGCCATGCGCGAGCGAACCTCCAGATCGGCGATGTCCTTCGACTCGCCGGTGAACCGCTCGGCCAGATCCTCGCCGCGGCCCATGGTCTTGCCGAGCATGATTCCCGACACCGACAGAGACTCGGCCACCAGCGCGCTCATGTCGGCCAGCCGTCGCTGCTGCTCGGTCGTGATCCGCCGGCGGATCCGCCCCACCCGCCGGGTCATCCACACCGACGGCGGCACGAACACCAGCGAGATCAGCGCCAGGCGCCAATCCAGGATGCACATCGCGACGATCGAGGCGAGCACCGTGGTCACGTTCGAGGCGATCGAGGTCGCGGTGGTCGTGACGACGCCCTCGAGGCCGCCGATGTCGTTGGCGATCCGCGACTGGACCTCGCCGGTGCGGGTCCGGGTGAAGAAGGCCAGCGACATCTTCTGGAGGTGGCGGTAGACCGCGGTGCGCAGGTCGTGCATCACGCGCTGGCCGACCGAATTCGACATGAACGTCTGCCACACGCCGGTCGCGGCGGTGAAGATCGCGATCCCCAGCATCCCGACCACGGACCAGGTGAGCACCGTGTTGTCGTGCTGGAAGATGCCGACGTCCAACGCCTTGCGGAGCAGGAACGGGCTGAGCATGGACACCCCGGCCGAGATCACGATCAGGATCAGGACCGCCGTGAGCCGGAACCGGTACGGCTTGAACAGCGCGAGGATCCGGTGGCCGTCGCGCTTGCGGGTCGGGTCCATCAGCGGCGGCGGCTTGCGGTCCGGTCCGCGCAGCGAGCGCATGGCGCCGGTCCCGGGGGTACCGGCCGAAGCGCCGAGCCCATGACGTCCAGTGCTCATCAGCAAGCATGATGACAGGGGCTCACGTTTCGCCCGTGAACGAAATGTCGTGACGCTACCCTCTGACACATGCACGGCGACGCTGACATCGCCAGCATCGGAGCCCTCGTCGCCGATCCCGGCCGGGCACGCATCCTGCTCGCGCTGGGCGACGGTCGTGCGCTGCCGGCCAGCGTGCTGGCCGACGAGGCCGGTGTGGCCGCATCGACGGCCAGCGCCCACCTGTCCCGGCTGGTCAAGGGCGGCATGCTCAAGGTCGAGCGTCACGGACGTCACCGCTACTTCCGGCTGTCCGGCCCGGAGGTCGGCGAACTGATCGAGGCGCTGGCCCGGATCTCGCCGCCCGCGCCGGTGCGCTCGCTCAAGCAGGGATCGAAGGCGCACGCCGTGCGGTTCGCCCGCACCTGCTACGACCACCTCGCCGGCATGCTCGGGACGAAGCTGATGGAGGGCCTGCTCGAGCAGAACCTCCTGGCCGGCGGCGACGGCGTGTTCGATCCCGAGGCCGCACGAGACGACCGCCTGGCCGCGCCCGGCTACGACCACGACTACCGCCTCACCCCGGCGGGCATCAAGGACCTCAAGGCGTTCGGGATCGACTTCGACTCGCTGCCGGCGCGCCGACCGCTGATCCGCTACTGCGTGGACTGGAGCGAGCAGCGCCATCACCTGGCCGGCTCGCTGGGCGCGGCGATCGCCACGCGGATGATCGAACTGGGCTGGGTTCGCAAGGCCGGGCGCAGTCGCGCGCTCCACGTGAGCGACGAGGGCTTCACCGGGCTGCGCGAGCAGTTCGGCGTCGAGCTCACTCCCACCAACGGCCACTAAAAACCGACGGCATACTGAAGACCGTGTCCGGTCCACAGGTTGGCCTCGCGATCTCGGTTTTCCTCGCCTGCGCAGTGGAAGCGGTCGAGGCGCTGACCATCGTGCTCGCGGTCGCGATCACCCGAAGCTGGCGCTGGGCACTCACTGGGGTCGCCGCGGCGACCGCCGCCCTGGCCGTGATCGTCGCCGCCCTCGGACCCGCCCTCGACGCGATCCCGATCGACGCGCTACGCGTGATCGTCGGCGCGCTGCTGCTCGTGTTCGGGCTCCAGTGGCTGCGCAAGGCCGTGCTCCGCGCAGCCGGGCTCAAGGCCCAGCGCGACGAGACCGCGCAGTTCGCCGCGGAGACCGACTCGGCCCGGACGGCGGCGGCCGCCGGAACCGGCTTCGACGGCTATGCGTTCACGATCGCGTTCAAGGGCGTGCTGCTCGAGGGTCTCGAGGTCGCGTTCATCGTGCTCACGTTCGGCGCCAACCAGCACGACATCGGACTCGCCGCCCTCGCGGCGGGCGTTGCCGTCGCGGTCGTCGTCGCGGCCGGCATCGCGGTCCGCGCGCCCCTCGCCCGGGTCCCGGAGAACGCGATGAAGTTCGCCGTGGGCGTGATGCTCACCTCGTTCGGCGTGTTCTGGGGCGCCGAGGGCGCCGGCGCGCACTGGCCCGGCGGCGATGTGGCGCTGCTCGTGCTCGTCCCGGGCGTGTTGCTGGTCTCGCTCGGACTCGTGCAGTGGCTGCGCCGCGCGCCGGGGCACCCCGCGCCCGTCGGGAGGCC
>DATFDC010000591.1:0-3842 GCA_035252415.1 Solirubrobacteraceae bacterium | reverse complement strand
CCCAGCGCGCGCCCCAACCGGGGCCGGAGCCCGCACCCCAGCCGGGCCCGCAGCCGGAGCCCGGCGAGCACTGAATCCCTAG
Organism: Solirubrobacteraceae bacterium; assembly: GCA_035252415.1. Taxonomy (GTDB): domain Bacteria; phylum Actinomycetota; class Thermoleophilia; order Solirubrobacterales; family Solirubrobacteraceae; genus Palsa-465. Next base: position 3,760 of record DATFDC010000591.1, on the reverse strand, counting down.
TCTTCTCGCCATGGACACGTTCCTGGCGGTGGCGAGCAAGCGCGAGGTCCGCGAGTATGCCGGGCGGCCGATCCCGGCCGACGCCGTCCAGCGGATCCTCGAGGCGGGCCGGATGTCCGGGAGCTCGCGCAACGGTCAGCCCTGGCGGTTCATCGTCGTCGAGAGCCCGTCGTTGCGCGGGCAACTCGCTGAGGCGGTCTACGCCTCGGGCAACGTGCGCGGTGCCGCCCTGGTCGTGGTGATCGCGCTCAGAGGGCGCGGCCCCACCGCGTTCGACGCCGGCCGGGCGGCTCAGAACATGATGCTGACCGCCTGGAACGATCACATCGGCTCGTGCCCGAACGGGATGCCCGACCCGGATGCGGTGGCCGAGCTACTCGACCTTAAGGAGGGCGAGCGTCCCACGATCGTGCTGACCTTCGGCTTTCCGGCCCGCACCCGCGACCCGCTGCGCCGGGAGGCGGTGCAGTGGCTCGAACGCGCCGACCGCAAGCCGTTCGACGAGGTGGTGCAGCGGCTGTAGGGTCGCGGGATGCCGGCCGTGCGGTTCGTCCTGACCCGGGACGCCGAGGAGTTCGCCAAGCGCACCGAGGGTCTGCTGTCGGCCGGCCTCGAGTGCAACGTGCTCGCCACCGTGCTGATGACGGTGCTCGACGGCGCTCACCGCGATCCCCCGCCGATCTTCGCCATCGGCATCACCGAACACGACGAGGTGTCGTTCGCCTCCATGCGCACGCCACCCTGGCCGCTGCTGACCAGCCCGCTCGAGCCCGGGCACGCCGAGGCCCTTGTCGACCGTTGGCTGCAACACGATCCCGACCTGCCGGGCGTGAGCGGCGTTCCGAAGACAGCGCAAGCGATCGCGGCGGCCTGGGAGCGACGCACCGGGGGCACGTCACGGCGAACGTTCAGCGAGGCGATGCACGTCCTGACCGAGGTGCAGGACCCGCCGCGCCCCGCGCCCGGCGCGCTGCGCCTCCCCCGATCTGACGAGCGCGACCTGCTGGTCGTGTGGACCGAGGAGTTCATCGGGGAGACCGGCCTGGTCGGTGCCGCTCAGGCGGAGCAGATGGTCGACGCCCGCCTGGGCAAGCAGGGACTGCTGGTGTGGGACGACGGCGGGCCGGTGTCGCTGGTCGGAGTGAATCCCGCCGTGGCCGGCGTGGTTCGCATCGGTCCGGTGTACACACCGCGCCCGTTTCGGGGCCGGGGCTACGCCGGAAGCGCGGTGGCGGCGGTCAGCCGGCGAGCGCTGGCCGGCGGCGCGGACCGCTGCATGCTGTTCACCGATCTGGCCAACCCGACCTCGAACAAGATCTACGCCGAGGTCGGATACCGGCGGTGCGGCGACTGGGAGGAGATCGCGCTGGACCGCGCGTGAGGGGCGCCGAGATCAGGTTCCGGCCGGAGATGGACGCTGGAGCGTGCCCAGGGCCTCGTCGACCGTCTCGGCGATCCCCCCCGGGCGGTCCGCCCCGGACAGTCGCAGCGCGTCATGGACGGGCGACTGGAGCGGGATGACCATGATCAGCGACTGCCCTCGGGCCTGAAGACTTGCCTGCATGCCGTAGACGACGTAGATGCCGGCGCTGTCCACGTATTCGACGCCGGAGAGGTCGAGGACCACGCCGGACGCCTCACTCGGGGTGGCCCCGATCACCGTGGCACCCATTTCCTCGGCGTTCGACATGTCGATCTCCCCGCTGAGGCGGGCGATCAGCGCGTGCCGCGCGAACGTGATCTGGACGTCGGCCAAGCTCATCTGTGTCGGAGCCGCCGTCGCATCACGACGCGCGTCCCGGTGTCAGTGCGGTCGATCTGCACATCATCCATCGCCGCGACCATAATCGACAGGCCGCGACCCCGGTTCGAGCCACGCGGTGGGCGCCAGCGACCTTCGTCGCGGACGGTGACCGTGACCTCATCGTCGTCCTCGGTCGCGTCGAGATCGAAGACCGCGGGCGCGGGCGAGTAGGCGTGCTCGATCGCGTTCGCGCACGCCTCGCTCACCGCGATCGTCACCTCGGCCACATCGCCCTCATCCGCCCCGCGGCTGATCAGCCACCGCCGGAGAACCCGGCGGACGTGCGCGAGCGTCTTGGGCTGGGCGGGAAGGCGCAGATGGAGCTCGGCCGGGACCGTGCTGTTCTGGAGGGCCACGATCGCCGCGTCGTCTCGCAGTCCCCCGTCGGGCACGAGTTCCGCCATCGCGAGCACGCAAGCCGCCTCCGGCGTCCGCGCGCCGGCCACCGCGCTGGCCAGTGCCTCGATGCCCTGGTTGAGCGGGATCGTCCGCCGCTCCACCAGGCCGTCCGTGTACATGAACAGCATCTCGCCACCCGCCAGCTCGAGTTCGTCCTCGGGACACCGCCCGTAGGGGAACGCGCCGAGCGGCGGCGCCGGAGTCACCTCGAGCGCGCGCGCCTCCGCGCCGGAGATCACGATCGGCGGTAGATGCCCCGCGGTCGCGTAGCAGACCCTCGAGGTGTAGGTGTCGAACACCGCGTAAGCCGCGGTGGCCATCGCGGGCTCGCTGAGCGACTGCACGAAGCGGTCGACGAGTTCGAGCGTACGGCCGGGGCCGTGGCCTTCGATCGCGTAGGAGTGAAGCGAAGTGCGCAGGCGGCCCATCAGCGAGGCGGCCGCAATCCCGTGGCCGACCACGTCGCCGATCACCACGCCGACCTTGCCGCGGGGGAGCTCGAACACGTCGTACCAGTCGCCGCCCACCTCCTCGCGGGCGGGCAGGTATCGGGCGGCGACCTCCACGCCGACCACTTCGATCAGCCGCTTGGGCAGCAGGCTTCGCTGGAGCGCGACCGAGACCTGGTGCTCGTGCTGAAGCGCTGTGACCAGGGTCGCCCGCTCGATCGCCGGCGCCGCCCGGGCCGCGGCCAGCTGGAGCACGGCGAGGTCGGCCTGCCCGAACTCCCGGGGCGTCAGCGAGCCGACGTGCATCACGCCGATCAGGGTGCCCTCGACGATCAGCGGGACGCCGAGCAGCGAGCGGATCCCCTTCTCGCGGAGGATCGGGTTGAGGATGTCGGCGTGGTCGACGTCGGCGATGAAGATCGCCACGCGTTCACCCGCGATCCGGCCCGCAAAGCCCTGCCCGAGCGGGAGCCGGACGCCGCGCTCGACCTCTTCCTCGATTCCGTTGGCCGCTCGCGCCACGAGCTGATTGGCCTCCTCGTCATAGAGCAGGATCGCCACGGTGTCGACGTCCAGCGCCTCCTGGACCCGAACCAGCAGCTCGTCCAGCAGCTCCTCGAGGGGGAGTTCGGACAGGGCAGGGTCGCTGAAGCGGTAGGAGCTCCGGACCTGCTCGGAGGCCTCCTCGATCGGCTCGCCCGGCTCGAGCGCGATCTGTCCGACGCCCAGATTCGGGTGCCGTACCTCCTCTGGCGCCGATTCGCTCACGCCGAAATTTTGCCCGACCGAGGCACCGAGGCGCAGCAAGAATGGTCAGCTAGCTGTCTAAAAGTCGATCGCGACCCCCGAGGGAAGCACCAATACCGAGCCGCGGGCCGTGTTGAGCAACGTCCGCGTCGATCCGCTCAGCGTGATCCGCCGCGAGGAGCTCGGCTGCGAGCCCACGACGACCAGGTCGACCGGAGGGCCGAGTTCGGCGACCTCGGCGCCCAGCTTGTCCGCCAGCGCCCGCGCGGTGTCGCCCGCGGTGGTGTCCCCACCGGCCGCGGCGACGGCGATCGTCTCGATGCCGGAATCGGCCTGCGTGCGCAGCCCGGCCGCAGCCACC
>DATFDC010000590.1:0-18716 GCA_035252415.1 Solirubrobacteraceae bacterium | reverse complement strand
GTCGGCATGACGCTCGCGATCTCGAACACGAGCCTGCTGTTCCCGCTGATGCTGGGCCTGCTCGCGGCGCTGCCGCTCTATGCCCTGCTCGCGCCTCCGAATCGCTTCCTGGCCTTCGCTCTGTTCATCGCGGTCTCGATGTCGATTACGGCGTTTCCGGTTCTGGCCCGGATCATTTCCGAGCGCCGGATGGTCAAGCGCCCGCTGGGCACGCTCGCTTTGTCGGCGGCGGCCCTGAACGACGTCTCGGCCTGGTTCCTGATCGCGCTGGCCACGGCGCTCGCGGGCGCGGGCACGGGCCTCGACGTGCTCAAGACGATCGGCGAGGCCGCTCTGTTCGGCGTGATCATGTTCACGGTTGTTCGGCGGATCTTGGCCCGCGCGGCAGTGGCCTACGACGAGCAGGGGCGGCTCCCGGGCACCTGGTTCACGGTCGTCCTCTCCGGAGTGCTGCTGTCCGCCGTCATCACCGACAAGATCGGAGTGGCGGTGATCCTGGGAGCGTTCCTCATGGGGCTTGTCATGCCCCGCCACGCCGGGCTCAGCAACGAGGTCACCAAGCGAATAGAGGACTTCGTGCTGACTCTCCTGCTCCCGCTGTTCTTCGCTTACACGGGGTTGCGGACCAACATCGGCGCGCTCGGCCAGACGGAACTCATCCTGATCACGCTCGGATTGATCGCGATCGCCATCATCGGCAAGTTCGGGGGCACGTTCATCGCGGCGCGCATGATGAACCTGCCCCTGCGACAGTCCTCCGCGCTCGGAGCGCTGATGAACACGCGCGGCCTCACCGAGCTGATCGTGCTCAACATCGCCCTTGACGAGGGGGTTATCTCGCCTTCGCTGTTCACCGCGCTGGTCGTTATGGCGCTCATCACCACGCTGATGACGGGCCCGTTGATGCGACTGATCGATCCAAAGAACCAATTCGGGGAGTCTCCGGAGGAAGAGCTCGCCACGGCCACCCGCCTGACCATCGCGGACACCGCCGCCCCGTCGCATTCGATCCTGGTCGCGCCGCAGACCGACGCGTCGCTGGAGCCGCTGCTCGCGATCGCCGCCCCGCTTGCCCGCTGGGAGCCGCCCCGCGAACTGATCCTCCTGCGGCTGGTCCCGCCGCCGCGCGGATCAGCCGTTCGGGGAGGACTCCAGACCGAGCAGTTCGAGGTCCGCGAAGCGTCAGATCACATCCAGCGAGCTCGGCTCGGGTTGCTCGACGAGGGGATCGCCACGCGCGCCGTGGCTATCCCCTCCAGTCACCCGGGGAGCGACCTGGTGAGGCTTTCGCGGGGCGACGAGGTCGACCTGGTGCTGCTGGACGGCCGGCGCCCGCTGCTTGGAGAGGGCATCCCCCGGGGCGATGTTGGCGAGGTCCTTCAGGAGGCGCCGTCCGACGTGGCCGTGCTGGTGGCGCGCGAGGGACAGCCGGTCGCCCCCGCACCCGGGACGCGCGTGATGGTCCCGTTCGGCGGGGGCGAGCACGACTGGGCCGCGCTCGAACTCGCATCGTGGCTATGCGCGGCGACCGACGCCTCGCTCGAGCTGCTCGGGGCCGGCAGCCACACCACGGAGGACAGGCACGCCGGGCATCTGCTGGCCGACGCGGCGTTGCTCGTTCAGCAATTCGCCGGGGTGGCGACGACCACCTCGGTGGCTGAGCCCGGGCGGGCCGGGATCGTCGCGGCGGCCTCCCGGGTCGACCTGCTCGTGATCGGGCTGTCCGAGCGCTGGCGCAAGGAGGGCCTCGGGGAGATCCGCCGCGCGATCGCGAAAGCGGCCCCCGCCCCGATCGTGTTCGTCAGGCGCGGCGAGCGACCCGGCGCGCTCGCGCCGGCCTCGGACGCCACTCGATTTGCGTGGTCGACGGCGGGCCTCGGCGGCAGTGGCGCGCGCGGCTTCAGCCGGGCGTTCAGCACTTCCGGCCTGCACGCGCCATCGGCGGGGACCGTGGTCGATCCCCCCGAGGCGCCGGCCACCGACTGACGGACTGCTGCCCAGGGGCCGCCGGCCCTGACAGTTGCCGGAGTCCTGGTGGCACTCGGGCACCTGGCTCTGGCCATGACCCGAACCAGATCAGTGACCTTGCAACGCTAAGTTAGCCTGCTAATGTACGCGTCGTGGAACGAGACCTCAGCCGCAGCCTCCATCGGCTGACGGCCCGCCTTGACCGGGCTGCCGATGCCTTTCTGCGCGAAGGAGCGGGCGTGTCGTATTCGCGGTTTCTCGCGCTGTACCTGGTCGGATCGGAGGGCGCGGACACGCAGCGCGCCCTGGCTGACCGGCTCGGGGTGACCGAGCCGTCGGTCAGTCGAATGGTGCGCGTGCTCGTCGATGCGGGGCTTTTGGAAACGATGCCGGGCCCGCGTGGCGGCAACCGGAATCGATTGAGGCTGACCGCTGACGGCGAGTTGCTGGTCGCGCGGTGGGGCACGATTCTCGAGGAGCGTCTTGCCAGCCTGCTGGAGGCAGCCGGCGTGTCCTACCGCGCCTACCTCACGCATACCAAGCGCCTTCTCGCGGCGCTCGAGACGCCACCGGCCGCGGGAGATCGGCGGCTCGCAGGCGAACCGACGAGTTCTCCGGACGGGAGTCATGCATGAGCACGACCGTGCCGCCAACCACCGGTGGGCTCGCGAGGTCGAGCGACGGAACCACGATCAGCTATGAAACGGCGGGGGTCGGAGACGGACTGCTGGTTGTCGGCGGGGCGTGGCGCACCGCCCGCGACTATCGGCCGTTTGGCCGAGCGTTGTCTGACTCATTCGCGGTCCATGTGATCGACCGTCGCGGCCGCGGCCGCAGCGGCCCTCAAGGCGCCGGGTACAGCATCGCGCGCGAGATCGAGGACGTCCTGGCCGTCCAGGCGCAGACCGGCGCGACGATCGTGTTTGGCCACTCCTACGGCGGCCTGATCGCCCTTGAGGCGGCGCGGCGCTCGGAGGTTTTCTCCGACGTCGTCGTCTACGAGCCCGGCGTGTCGGTCGCCGGCTCGATCCCACTTGGATGGATGGACCTCTATCGCGAGCGGCTCGCCGCCAACGATCCTCGGGGCGCGTTCGCAGCGATGGTCCGCGGGGCGGGGGGCGCTCCGCCCGCACTGGAGCGCATGCCGCTGTGGTACGTGAAGTTCATCCTTCGTGTGGTCATCAAGCCGCGGCAGTGGAGGGAGATCGAGCGGCTCCTGGAAGCCGGCCTCGCCGAGCACGAGCAGGTCGCGGCTCTCGACGACGCGACCGTCGACCGCTACCAGGCCATCACCGCACGAGTGCTCCTACTCGGCGGCGGCAAGAGCCGCGCGTTTGCCACAACGCAGTTGTTCGATCAGCTCACAGCCGCCCTTCCCAACTCGGCGAGTGAAATCATCGAAGGCCTTGACCACATCGCACCCGACGAGAAAGCGCCCGAGATCGTCGCCGAACGAGTGCGGCGTCACCTACGTCGATAACGCACTTAGACCGTGAAGCCGCGGCCACCCTGTGCAACCGCTAGGTTGCGCTATGGTGGCGTGATGCCCACGTTGGTCTTTGTCCACGGCGCCTGCGTCAGCGACGCGGCGTGGTGGTGGAGCAAGATGACCGAGCCGCTCGCCGATCGCGGGATCGCCACCGCCGTCGTGCCGCTCTCGAGTTGCGGCGAGGCGGGCGAGACACAGGGCGATCTTTACGACGATGTCGAGGCCTGCCGGCACGCGATCGCCGAGGTCGACGCGCCGGTCGTCCTCTGCGGGCACTCCTACGGCGGGATGATCATCACCGAGGCCGGGATCGATGACCGCGTGATCCAGCTGCTGTACGTGACCTCGGTCATGCCCGACGCCGGCCAGTCCCAGGCCGATCTCATCGGCTCCGAGCCGGCGCCGTGGCTGGTGCCGAGCGAAGACGGCACGGTCGGTGTCGACCCCGACATGGTCCGGGAATTGTTCCTTCAGGACTGCGACGAGGTGACGATCGAGCAGGCGCTGACCCGCCTCACGCGGCAGTCGCTCGCGCCGTTCACGCAGCCACCTCGCCAGATCGCCTGGCGGCAGAAGCCGGCGACGTATTTCGTCTGCACGGGGGACCTCGCGATCCCCGCCGAGGTGCAGCGCCACCGCGTCCGTCCTGGCGTCCGTGTCGTTGAGTTTGACGCCGGGCATCACCCGTTCCTCTCGCGCCCGGACGCGTTCGCACAGAGCATCGCCGCCGAGATCGACCCCGCGGGGTCCACCTCCGCATGAGCGCTCGACGCCCCTAGTCATGGAGCGAGCCGTCGACTCGACGCGTGACCGCGAGTGCCGGCCAGCCGGTGCTAGCGGAGCGTGCGCGGCAGGCCAAACCGCGGAAGCACGCTGCTGTCCGCGAACCACGTGATCGCGGAGATCTGGTCGCCCTCGAGCGTCAAGACAAACAGCGCGTACCCACGCGCTACCTCAGCGTGCGGCGCGCCGAGGTAGCAGCCGAATGCCGGCTGCCCATTGGCGCGGGTCGCCACCAACCGCAGCGGCGCACCGCGGCGCTCCGCGGACCCACGCAGGAAGGCGCTGATCGCGTCATGTCCCTGGTACGCGTGCGGGAGGGGTGGCATCGTGACCCAGGCATCGTCGGTCAGGAGCGCGACCATGCCGTCGATGTCGCCGGCTTCGACGGTTTCAGCGAAGCGGCCGACAAGGTCGCGCTCGAGTTTGGAGTTCGGAAGTGGCGCGCGCTCGCGTCCTGTGGCGGGCAGGCGCGACTCGAACGCTGCGCGCGCACGGCGGAGCAGGTTGTTCACTGACGCTTCGCTGGTCCCGAGCAGCTCGGCGGCCTCGGCCGCCCGGTAGCCCAACACGTCGCGGAGCACGAGCACCGCGCGCTGCTGCGGCGGGAGATGCTGGAGACCGACGATGAACGCCAGCTCGATCGCTTCCCTGGTCTCATAGCGCGCGTCGGGCCCCGGGGCGGTTTCGGCGATTCCCTCGAGCAGAACATCGGGATAGGGCTCAACCCACAGCGGTTCGCTCCAACGGGTCGGCTCAGGCATCTGGGGCATCGGCTGGTCCTGGGGTCGGCGCTTGCTGGCGCGCAGGGCATCCAACGAGCGATTCGTGGCGATCCGGTACAGCCAGGCGCGCACCGAGGCGCGCCCTTCGAACTCCTCCAACCCCCGCCAGGCGGCGAGCAGCGTCTCCTGAAGCACGTCCTCCGCGTCCTGGACCGAGCCGACGATCCGATAGATGTGAAGCTGGAGCTCCCGCTGATAGGGGATGGTCAATTCGCGGAACGCGTCCTGGTCGCCCGCACGGGCACGGGTAAGGGTCTGCTGGGTCACGCTCGCACCCTCTCATCGCCGCCTTCGCTCACGCGCATCACCCTAATGACGTCAGCGGAACACGAAATTCGCCGCGCAATTTCGCTCGCGTCGATCGCCTGAACTCAAAACACCGATCGAAGGAGCACAGCGATGGCAAAGATCGTGATGAGCGGCCCGCAGAACGTGTCGCTCGATGGGGTGGTCCAGGACCCCGACGGCGCGGAGGGCTTCAGCCTGGGCGGCTGGTTCGTCGAATCCGGCGGTAAGGACCTCGAAGCGTGGAACCAGCTCGCGCTCGAAGAGGCGCTCCGCGCCGAGGCGTGGCTGCTCGGCCGCAGAAGCTATGAGTTCTTCGGCAGCCGGTGGCGCTCTCGGACCGGCGAGCTCGCAACCAGGATCAACAGCATGCCCAAATACGTCGCGTCCTCGACCCTCGCAGCCGCAGACTGGAACAACTCGACGCTGCTCACGGGCGACGTGGTGGCCGAGGTCTCGAAGCTCAAGCACGAGCTGGACGGAGAGATCATCCTCCCGGCCAGCTATCAGCTCGCCCGCACGCTGATCGAGCACGACCTGGTCGATGAGCTGCGACTCGTCGTGTTCCCCGTCGCGCTTGGCGCCGGACATCGGCTGTTCGGCGAGATGAGGAGCAAGGTACCCCTGCGACTCCTCCACACCCGAACCATCGGCGAGGGCCTCCTCTTCCTTGGCTACGAGATGGTCCGGTAGCCCGAAGCCTGTCGCGCCTCGCCGGCGGCTCGGTGACTTATGCCGCAGCCCTCTTCTCCAGGCACTTTGCGATCGCGTCCTGCCACGATCGGAGGTAGTCGCTGTAGCCATCGGCGAACTGCTCGAGGTAGTGCGCGCCCGCTTGACTGAGAGACGTCAGCTCGTACGTGACCTCTACCTGGCTTTCGCCCTCAGCCGCGTCGAGCGTGACGGTGATTCGGCCTGCCCTCTCACCAGGTATCACCTGAGCGTAGGCGATTCGCTTCCCGCATACACGCTCCGTCACCAGCCAGGTCGCCCGGTGGCCGTGGGTGTCGGTCTCGAAGACCGTGCCAGGCTCGCTGTCATCGGAGGTCGGCGCAGGGAACCTGGGTTCCCAGCCGTGCGCCCATTCCCGCTCGCCACGGGGCGTGAACAGCTGGAATGCGTCTTCGGGCGCTAGCGCCACGTGAATCCGGGCGCTCAGTCGCTGCCTCATGTCTCACTCCTCCTCGGTCAACTTGTGTGCATCGGCCGCCGTGAGCGTCAGGCCGTAGACAGCCTTCAGTTGCTCGATCTTTGCGAGGACGGTTGGGCTAAACGGCGCTTGCCCTTCGAAGGCGTGAAGCACGATGCCCTCCACCAGATCGCCCAAGGACAGATCGAGGTATTCAGCCACGGCCTTTAGGACCTTCAGCGTGTTCCTCTCGATCCGGAGACCTGTCTGCGCGCGCTCAATTCGTACCATGGTAACAATGTACCATCCGACCGCAGCTGGTCGCTCTGGAGTAGGCGCCGATCAGACGGCTTGGGCGAGGCGACGGTAGCGGCCCGGCGGATGGCCCCGATGGCGTGAGAACGCGCGGTTGAACGCGTACTCGGACGTATATCCGACATCGCGGGCAATGCTCTCCACCGTGTCGGTTGTGTGCTTGAGTCGCTGCGCGGCGATCTGCATACGCCAGCGGCTCAGGTAGGCGAGCGGTGACTCGCCTACCTCCTCGGTGAACCGTCGCGCGAGCGTGGCTCGGCTGACGTGAACCTCGGTCGCGAGCTTCTTGAGCGTCCACGGCTCGCCCGGACGGTCGTGCAGCACAGCCAGGACCCGGCCGATCAGTGGGTCGCGGAGAGCGGTGAGCCATGTTGGCGGGCCGGCGTTCGGCTGCCGCTCGGCCCACCGGCGGATCGCAGCGATCAGGAGCAGGTCGATGAGCCGCGCGGAAGCCGCGCGGGAGCCCGCTTCGCGGAGGCCGATCTCGCCCGCGAGCAAATCCACGAGGGCGGCGATGCTCCGCCCCGTGACCGGATCCGCCGGAACGTGCAGGACGCGGGGGAGCAGACCCATCAGCGGCTGCCCCATGTCGAGGTCGTAGTCGTAGGCGGCGCACACGAACGTGGTCACCGCACCACGTCCGCCCAACTCGAGGTCGCCGTCAGGGGTCATCAGCTCCTCCTTCATCGACCGGTCGAACGGTCGGCAGCGGCCCTTGGGCTCCGACGAGAGACGGTGGCCGGCGCCGGAAGGAAGCAGCAGCAGGTCTCCCGGCATCAGCTGGATCGGCTGCCGGGCATCGACGCGAAGCCATGCCGTGCCCGCCGTGACCGCATGGAAGGACGCCCCGGTGTTCTGCGGCAACTCCAGGCCCCAAGGCGCGTGCGCGCGGACGTTGGCCACCAACGCACCGCGAACGCGGCTCAGATCGAGAACGTCCGCGAGCGGATCCATGTCGAGCCAGACAGTACCGCAAGTATCAGGCATACCGCCAGGAGTGAGACGAACAGACAAGAACTTGCCGATCTTAGGCATTTACCGGCGGTCGCAGTGCGCCTACGGTTTCGGCATGGCGACCGCGGCCGCCCATCCAGCGGGTGTCGCCCGCTACGCGATTTGCGCGCTGCCTGTCGTTCACCAATCCATCTCACCAACCAACAGGAGCCGATGTGGATATATCCAGTTCAATCCCAGTGGTGACCGGCGCCGGCCGCGGTCTGGGCCGTCACCTCGTCGATGGCCTACTCGATCGAGGCGCCGCGAAGGTGTACGCCCTCGCCCGTGACACATCCAGAGTCCGGCGGGATCCCCGCGTCGTCCCCGTGCGCTTCGATCTGCGCGAGCCCGACAGCATCGGAGCGGCGGCTCACCAGGGGTCCGACGCGACGCTGCTGATCAACAACGCTTCGACGGCAGTCTTCTCGACGCCGCTGGAAGCGGAGCTCGGCGCAGTTCGCACCGAGATGGAGGTCAACTTCGAGGGGCTCTACCGGACGGTCCGTGAGTTCGTCCCCGTGATCGAGGCCAACGGAGGCGGCCACATCGTGAACCTGCTGTCACTGTTGAGCCTGGCCAGCACGCCGCCGATGACCGGCTACTCGGCATCTAAGGCGGCTGCACATTCCCTCACCCAGGCGCTCCGCCCGGCGCTCGCGACGAAGGGCATAGTGGTGCACGGCGTTTATCCGGGCGGTATCGACACCGACATGCTGGCCGGAATTGACGCTCCCAAGACGCCGGCGGCCGAGGTGGCGGCCGGCATCCCAGACGGCCTGGCCGCCGACCAAGAGGACATCTTTCCCGACCCCAACGCCCGGGCGATGTCGCAGGTTTGGTGGTCCGATCCGAAGTCGTTCGAGCGCGCCTTTTCGGGCCTCGCGAGCGCGGCATGAGCGCCCAAACCCTCGTCATGACCGGCGTGGTCGAGCAGATGCTCGACCACGCCCGGCACGGCCGCTGGGAGGCGCTCGAGGAGCTGCTCGACGAGAACTTCGAGATCGTCGAGCCCGATTCTCTGCCCTACGGCGGGACCCACCACGGAGTCGCCGGCTACGTCGCGCTGATGCAGCGCATCGCCGAACTGTTCGAGCTCACGCTCGAACCCATCGGGGTATCTGCGCTCGATGACCACAGCGTGCTGGTCCGGATGCACGCGAGGTTCGTTGCGCGGAGCACGGGACGCTCGGTGAGGCTTGGCGTAGTCGAGCTACCCGAGGTGGTCGGCGGCCGCGTTCGACGCAGCGAGGTATTCCTGTCGGACACCGCGGCGCTGGTCGCGACGCTGGAACGCGCGTGACCGACGCTCAGGCGAGCGCCTGCTCGTCACCTTCCGTAGCTGGCGGACCGGATAATCGGACGGAGTCGACCGTGACCCACGAGACGAAAATCGAGCTGGCCGACACAAGCTGCGTCGACGAGCTCCGCAGCCTATGGCTCGCGCTGCATCGCCACGAACGCACCGTTGCTCCGACCCTCCCCCTCGTCCCCGACGACCTGTCTTGGCGCCGACGACGCTCGCTGTACCTCCGCTGGCTCGAGCTGGAGCAAGGATTCCTGGCGGTTGCACGCAATCGCGCCGGCATCGTGGGCTACGCGTTCGTGCGCCTCGACGAAGGCTCCGACGACACCTTCCGGCTCGGCGAACGCCACGCCGAGCTCTACTCGCTGTCGGTCGGTCCTGCTTGGCGCGGACGGGGGATCGGGACACTGCTGCTCGATTTCGTCGACGCCGAGCTGGCATCTCGTGGAATCCGCGACTTGATCATCTCCGTCATGGTGGGCAACTCGGGCGCGCAGCGGCTGTACGAGCGGCGTGGGCTGCAGCCCGCGGAGATCGTGCTGTATCGCTTCGGCTCGGAGGACGCTGACTAACTCCCCTGTCCCGTTGCCTACGACCGTGACCGGCCGTCGGTTCGGACGAACGCCCGTGTACAGGAGCACTTCGGAGTCGATTCAACGGCTGTCACCCCTCCCATTGACCGAGAGCAGTCAGCAACAGTGCGTTCAGGACAACCGCGATTGCGAGGCCTGCGGCGAGGGCATCCTCGCCCGCAGCCAGAAGGGCGAGGGCCGCGGTCAGCAGCACCGTGAGCTCGAGTGGGATTCGCGCCGAAAGAGGGAGCCGGCGGCTCGCCTTCGGGGCGGCGAAGCGGGCCCACAACGCGATCATCGCGGCGGGTGCAAGCACCATCATGACCGCGGAAAGAAGCGAGCCATCAAGTGAGGAACCCCAGTACCCATACGCTGCGATCGCGGCGAGCTCGACGCCGAACTTCAGCGCCAGGTTGCCGGCCCTAAACGCTGCCATCACGCCGAGCGTGTCGACTGACGTCCGATGTCCATCGAAACACCCGAGCGCGTGTCGCCGGTAGCGATCGAGCGCACGGCCGGATCGACACGATGCCGGATGTCCGGAGCGTCTCGGTGGGATGCGCCGCGACCGATGTCACGAACGCCTGGATGCCGTCGATGACGGCCTCAAAGCGGATCGATGCAAGAAGGTCGAACGAGTGCTGGGCGCCGGGGAGTTCGACGTAGGCGACAGGGTTCGCGGAGGCGCTGCGGGCTTGCTCGGCGAGCGCGTGTGCGCGCCCAGGTGGGGTGAGCGTGTCCTGGTCGCCGTGAACGATGAGGAGTGGCGGGCAGCCGCGTTCGGCATAGTCAAAGGGCGAGGAGGCCAGTGATTGGCGGCTGTCGACCGTGCCGTAGTAGCCGTAGAGGCCAACCACGGCTGCGATGGATGTGTCGGCGTGTTCGAACCCCGGCTGGAAGGCAGGGTCGTTGGTGGTGAAGCCCGCAAGCGTCGCCAGGCGGGCACCGAATGAGCTTCCCGCGAGCACGATCCGGTCGGGGTCGCCGCCGTGCTCGCTCGCGTGTTCGCGAGCCCAGGCGATCACTTTCTTGACGTCGATCAGCTCGTCGGGAAAGGTGCCGGATAACCGGTAGGTCGCACTGAGGCAGACCCAGCCCTGACGGGCGAGCCGGAACAGCAGCCGCCGCGCGTAGAAGCTCTTGCGTCCGGGCGCTAGGGAGAAGCCGCCGCCATGCAGGTGAATCAGCACGGGTCCGCCGCTGCCGCCGCCCCGGCGCCGGTAGAGATCGAGGCGGTTGCGGCGGCCGGCTTCGCCGTAGCTGAGGTTGGCGATACGCCTCACACCGGGATGGAACAGCGGCAGCGGCGCAAACAAGACCCGGGCCCAGGGCGGGTTCGGTGCGATCGATTGGCCAGCTCCTGCGTCTCGCCACTGCGGCCCCACCTCACGATCGAGCGCACGCTCGACCGCGGGGGCCGCGCGCAGGCTCCGGCGCACGAGAAATAGCGCGGCGACGAACGGCGCGAGCGCAAGACCGACCGCGACCCACACCTGCGCGCCCTGAAGACCAGCCAAAGCGAGCAGCGTCGAGGCGCCGATCCAATAGAGGGCCAGGAACGGCGACTCGTTCGGGATGGCGCTGACGAGCCAGGTGGCCAGTCCCACCAGCCCCGAGCGAGACGGCGGCCACAGCGACGCCGCCATGCCGGCGGCCACCAGCCCCGCGGTGATCAGGAAGCCGACCGGCACGGTCCAGCTCCAGATTCGCCTTCGAGTAGCACGTCGACGGTGGTCGGCCTGCCGGCGCTGTGAAAACCGCGCAAGTCGACCGCCTCACCAGGCGCAATCGACGGATCGCCCCCGCCCATCGACCGGATCGGCCGTGACCCGAGTTTGCGCGGAGCCGCAACGCCCGCACGGATCGCCGATGCCGTCGTCCCGACCATGGCGTCGAGCAAGCAGACACCCGCCGCGTGCAGCTTTGTGTCATTGAGCGTGGTTTTCATCATTCCTCCGTCGTCGTCGCGCGCTGATCCCGCGACAACGATCGCAATCGCCTGCACCGATCGCATCGGCGTACTCACCAGTCTTCGAGAACGACATCCGCCGCGACGCCGCCGCCTTCGCGAGCGCATCGAGCTTCCTGCTCAGGTCACGCGCTCGCGCCTGGCGGGCCACCGAGGTTTTTCACCCGGGCGAGCTGAGATTGTGCATCGCCCGTGACGGCCGGGCCGTGGCCGACGCACACGATGCTCGCGTCGAGTTGGGCGAGACGGCGAAAGCTCTCCTTTGCCTGCTCGGGATCGACGTTGAATACGCCAAGCATTGGTTCACCGGTCGCTGTCGTGATCGCGTCGCCGGCAATCACCACGTGGTCTTCGGGCAGGAACGCCGCCACGCTGCCCGTGGTGTGACCGGGTACCCCGACGATCTGCACCGGGCGCCCCCAGTCGAGCATGTCGCCCTCTTCGACGAGCCCGTCGAGGCTGACGGGCGGCGCGGGCACGACGTGCCCAAAGCGTGCGAACAAGGGGATCTCCCAGTCGAGCAGCTGCGGATCGGCGCGCGTGACTTTTCCCTCGATGACGTCAGCTTCAAGCGCCGGCCCGAGCACCCGTGCACCAGTCATAGCCGAGAGCGCAGCCGCCGAACCGGTGTGGTCATCGTGCCCGTGCGTGAGGAGGATCTCCGTGACCCGCACGTCGTGCGGAGGACAGCCTGCGACCGTGCCCAGCGCCTCGAGGTAGGCGCGCTCGTAGCCCACGACGCCGCAGTCGACGAGGACGAATCCCCCGGAGCACTCGATCGCGTACACGGCAACCACCGGCGTGCGCAAGCAGTAGAGCCAGTCTGTGAGAGGCTCGACCGTGATGTCTGACGGGACGGCTCCAGGCATGTCGTGTCTCTCCGTTGTTCGTTCACTTCGGGCCCACTCGGGAGTCCTGCTGCCGGGTCGCGGCGACCGCGACCGCGGCGTATCTCATCGTGAAGCTGCCGCCGATCCCGTCGATCGCCGTCCCAATGCCGTCGAGCAGCTCCTCGAGCGTCGAGGACGAAAACTGGCTGTGGCCGCCGAAGGTCGGCACTTGGTCCAACCACTGCGCGGTGGTATAGGACTGCTGCCAGTCGAGCTGCCACCGCTGCACATCACCGAACGCACCGACCGATCGGATTTCGTCGGCTGTACTGGTGAAGAATCGCTCGTAGGCGGCCAGCGGATCGCGCGGCATGGCCGCAAACGGCGTATTCGGCAGGACCCGCTCGTAAACCACGGAGAATGCTTGCGCCAGTTCGCGAGGGGGTTGTCCGACGTTCCAGAATGCCGCCAGCCGCCCACCGGGCCGAAGCAGCGCCGCGGCCTTCGCTGCCCCGGCTGTCGGGTCGACCCAGTGCCAGGTCATGCCGGCGATGACCAGGTCAAACGTTCGCCCCGCTGCGTCCCAGTCCTCAAACTTCGCCACCTCGACCTCGAACCCATCCTGGCGGGCGAACGCGGCCATTCTCGCGTCGACCTCTACGCCGAGCACACGGAAGCCGGCCGCGCGAAAGGGGCGCGCGGAGACACCGGTGCCGATACCGACGTCGAGGAGGTCGCATCCGGGAAGGTCAGCGATGATCTTGTCGATCAGGGCTTGCGGGTACCGCGGGCGCGTCCGGTCATAGCGCCCCGCATCGGCCCCAAAGGACTCGGCCACTCGCCGCGCTCGATGGGGCTCGCCTTGTGCTGGGGATGGCGTTAGAGTGGGCATGCGCCCACTCTAGTGGGCACATGCCCACTTGTCAATCGATCCCACGACATAAGCTGCCATCCGTGCCCACTGGGACGCCGATCCGCGATGTCCGCCAGCAGCTGCTCGATGCCGCCCAGCGGGTGCTGCTCCGCGAGGGCCCTGACGCCGTGACCAGCCGGGCGGTGACCACCGAAGCCGGAGTTGCCAAGGGCATCCTGCACCGGCACTTCCCCGACTTCGGCACGTTCCTGGCAACACTGGCGCTGAGCCACATCGAGCGTCTCGACATGCTCGCGGCGGAGGTTCGCGCCTCGGCCGGGACCGAGACCCCGACGAGCAACCTCATACGCGCTCTCGCGGCCGCCCTGAACCCCGGCGCGGTCGCGATCGTGAGCCTCATTCTCTCGCGACATGAGTTGCTCGCCAGACTGCGCCTGACCACGCCGACAGGCGTCCCGCTTCTTGCCGAGACGACCAAGATGATTGCTGCCTATCTCACCGCAGAACGCGGTCTCGGCCGCATCGACGCCAACACCGACGTCGATACGGTCGCCGTGATGCTGGTCGGCGCCGCGCACCTGCTGGCCGCAGGCTCACAGTCCGCGGCTTTGGAGCCCGACGACCTGCTCGACGTCGTGAGCGCCACCTTCGAGAGCGTCATTGAGCAACCGGCAGAACGCGGCGCTCGGACCTGACTCATGACGACCCATAACCTGGGAGACCGCTTGGTGGATGAACCTTCATCACGCGCCCGCATTCGGGAGCTGTCGGTTGGGCCGCCCGGATCCGGCCCGTACGCGCTGACCGTTGGCCCTGACGATGCGCTCTGGATCACCCTCGTGCACGCGGGCCAGATCGCTCGTCTCGAGCCCGACGGCCGGCTGGACTTGTACGAGTTGGGGTCAGCCGCATGCCGGCCCACACAGATAACCACCGGACCCGATCGCGCCCTGTGGTTCACCCGCTCGGGCGACGACCGGATCGGACGAATTACCACGAGCGGAGACGCCACCGCCTTCCCGGTCGCGGCCGGGAGCGCCCCATTCGGGATCACCGTCGGGCCAGATGACGCACTGTGGTTCACCGCCATGGGCACCGATCACATCGCACGCATCACGATCGACGGACAGGTGACCGAATTTCCCCTTCCGGAAAGCGGCGCGATGGCCTCGATGATCACCACAGGCCCGGACGGCGCACTCTGGTTCACGCTCAACCAGGCGCATGCCATCGGGCGACTGCGTATCGACGGAGAGATCACGGTCTATCCGCTTCCCACTTCCGACGCAGCGCCAGTCGGGATCGCCTCGACCTCGAGCGCGATCTGGTTCGTCGAGATTGCCGCCGGGCAAGTGGGCCGCATCACTCCCGACGGCGCGATCCACGAGTTCGCCTTGCCGGACCGCAACGCTCGGCCCCACGCGATAGTTGCCGACCCTCACGACGGTTGCTGGCTCAGCCAATGGGGCAACAGCCGTGTCGCCAGAGTCGCCGCCGACGGACACGTTCACGAGATCGCCCTGCCGCCCGCGAGCGAGCCCCACGGACTGACGATCGGACCCGACGGCGCGCTCTGGGTCGCCCTGGAGGGGGGATCGGCGGCCCGCATCGACATCTAGACCCCGCGTGTCGTGCCTTCGGGCTTTGATGACTTGGATCAGCCGAGGTATCGGGTGTGCATGTGCTGGTGGACGGCCGTGAGCGTCGCTGATGCGATCGTGCGCGCGCGTTCGTTGCCGTGCCGCAGGACGGTGCGGAGGTAGCTGCGGTCTTTGATGAGTTCGGCGCGCCGGGCTCGGATCGGGGCCATTCTTTGGTTGAGCGTGTCGATCACGATCGTCTTGAGCGTCGCGGCCCCGTGGCCCGCGATCTCATCGGCGATGTCAGCGGCTGGGCGTCGCTGGCAGAGCGCGGCGATGTCGAGGAGGTTTGAGACCTCCGGCCGGCGCTCGCGGTCGTAGCTGATGTGACGGTAGCGGTCGGTCTTGGCAGCGCGGATCAGCTGCGCGGTCTGATCCTCGTCGGCGGCGATGGGGATCGAGTTGCCGCGGCTCTTGCCCATCTTGCGGCCGTCGAGCCCGAGCAGCAGAGGCGCGGCGCTGAGGAGCGGTTGTGGCTGGGGGAAGAACGGCCGGTCGGAGCTGTAGCGATCGTTGAACCGGCGGGCGATCGTCCGGGCGAGTTCGACGTGCGGGAGCTGATCCTTGCCGACGGGGATCAGGTTCGCGCGGCAGAACAGGATGTCCGCTGCCTGGTGAACGGGGTAGGTGAACATCAGCCCGGATGTGGCCCTGCCTTTGCTCGCCGAGATCTCTTCCTTGACGGTGGGGTTGCGGGCGAGCTCGGCCACACTGACGAGGCTGAGGAACGGCAGCATCAGTTGGTTGAGCTCCGGGACCTGACTGTGCGTGAAGATCAGCGCCCGCGTCGGGTCGATCCCGGCCGCCAGATAGTCGGCGACGAGTCCCTCGACATCCTCGGGCAGCGAGGCGGGGCTGTCGCGGTCGGTGATCGTCTGATAGTCGGGTATCACCACCAGCAGCTCGACTCCGAGCTGCTGCAGACGCACCCGGTTTTCGAGGGTGCCGAAGAGATGGCCGATGTGCAGCGGCCCGGTCGGGCGATCGCCGGTCAGGATCCGATACGCGGAGGGATCCTGGCGAATGGCCTCGTTCAGGTCCATACCGGCGGCGGCGAAGCGATCCGTCGGCTCGGCGGAGCCGGTCGTGCTTGCGGGCGCCGGGGTGCCGGGTGTCATCAGCTCGGGCTCGCGAGTCGCGCCGCCAGGCGGGACAGCCGTGCCTTGACGATGGCGACCGGTTGTGCACGCGGATCGCGCCGCTGACTGCGGGCTTGGCTGACGACCCGAGCGCGTTCTGCGGCTCGCAGCTGTTCGGCGATGTGCTGTTTTGCGACAAGGGGTTGGAGGTGGTCGTTCATCTGTCCTCCTGGAAGGCCGGCTGGTCCATGCGACGCAACGATCGCCGAGGGGACGCCGGCTCGCATCGGTGAAATCGCCGGTCGGTTCCCGGTCGGCGATCTGAGGGCGACCTACCGGTCCGCCATCGCCAGCCGAGCGCTCAGCACAGCGCGTTCGGCGGGCTGCGCGAGGTCGTGGTGCGCGGACTCGGCGAAGATGCGGACGACCTCCTCGCGCGGTACCGGATGTCCACCCGCGCGGCCCCCAAAACCCCAGAGCGCAGCCGGCGTTCCGTCCGGCTTCTCGAGTGCGACCGAGACCCACCAGGTGAGGTCGAGGCGCTCCCCTGTTCCTCCCGGCGAGCGCGGGACGGTGGGGTCATGAACGACGAGATGCGCGCCGCCCTCGTGCAGCGCCGACCAGGTCGCCGTGCCGGGCTTCGCCGGAGGCACCGCCGCGCACAGCCAAGCGGTCAATGCGGGATCGTTCGCGACTTCTGCGGCAACCCGGCGCAGCACACCGTCGTAAACGACATCCACGTTCGAAGCGTCGGCGATGGTCTCGAGAGCGAGCGGGCAGAGTGTCTCGAATCCAGGCGGTGCGACGGGCTCTGACGCGCGGCCGAAGGCCATCGTGACGGCCGTGCCGCGCCCGCCGGGGCCGGGGGCGATATCGAGCGCGTGGGCCAGGGCGCCCACCATGGCGAGGCCGTGGCCTATGCCCGGGGACTCCTGGCGGAGCCAGATCCCAGCGCCCTCGTCGGCCACTTCGACGATGAAGCCCTCGCCGTCGGCGTGGCAGCTCACGCGGACCTGCCCGCGTTCTTCGGCATCGTAGGCGTGAAGGACCGCGTTGGTGACGGTCTCGGATACGGCGAGAGCGACAGCTTGGGTCACGTCGTCGGAACCTCCCGCGGCCGATACGAAATCCGCGGCCCGCCGCCGCAGCACGCCGACCGTCGCGGGCTCGGCAGGCATTACCCACTCAGCGCCTGATCCGGTCGAGGAGGCCACCATCACAACAGTACTTTTTGAACCGCACGCGACGGCCGGCGCATCAGCGCATCAGTCACTCCAGCCACAGTCGGCTCCGCCGATTGACCCGCCTCTCGATCTGCCTGCAAACGGGCGCTCAGTCGGTGCACAGGTCGCCGAGCGAGATGCGAGCCAGCTCGGCCCGCGATGTGATCTCGAGCTTCACGAACACCTTGCGCAGGTGGTAGTCGATTGTGCGCGGACTGAGGAATAGCTCCGCGGCGGCCTCCGGATTGGTCTTACCACCCGCCACCAGGCGCGCGATCTGCAACTCCTGGGGCGTCAGCTGGTCGCGGGTCGACGGGTCCCGACGGCGAGCCGTCTCGCCGCTAGCGCGAAGCTCCGAGCGAGCACGCGTCTCCCATGGCCGGGCGCCGAGTTGTGCGAACTGCTCGAGCGCCGTTCGCAAGCGGGGTCGCGCGTCGGCGCGACGTCGATGGCGCCGCAGCCACTCTCCGTAAAGCAGCTCAGTTCGAGCTCGGTCAAATGGCGACAATGCGTCGGAGAGCTCGATCGCATCGTGGAAATGGCGCTCGGCATGCATCTCGTCCGCCAACGCCTCGCATCGCGCGAGTAGCGACAGCCGCGCGCGGTTGGCAGAAGGCGCGAAACATTTCCGGTAGCGAACGAGGATCTGGGCCACATCGTCGAGTCGCTGCGAGCGGGAGGCGGCCTCCACCGCGTCGGGCACCCCGAGCACGAACAAATAGTCCGACTCGGGACGCATGTCGAGGACCGAACCAAGCAGTCGATCAAGCGCCTCCGATGGCCGGCCGAGACCGAGGTCGAGCAGCGCTAGCGCTCGGGCGGTCTTCCGCCCGACCAGACTTGCGCCGCTGCTCGCGACCAGGGCCTGAGCCTCGGCAGCGTGCTCATGTGTGTGCTTTTCGTCTCCGCGGACAGCGTCGATCGTGGCCAGGTCCGCCACGCTCCAGGTAACCGGGTACCCCAAGTCGCCGACGAGCCGCTGGCTCTCCCGAGCCGAGGCGTAGGCGAGATCGAACTGACTGCGGCCGACCAGCTGTGAGGCCTCCACCTGTAAGGCATGCGGGAGGGTAGAAACGAGACCCCGCTCACGCGCGATCCGGACTGCGCGACTGGCGTAACGGAGGCCATCACCCCAATGACCGGCGCGGCTCGCGCCTTCCGACGCCCACAGCAGATGGCGCGGCCTGTCGAGCCCCTCCGCGAGTTCAAGGGTCTGCTGCCACAGCATCTGCGCGCGAGCAAAATCGCCGTCGTGGTCCGCCGCCGAGCTCGTCAGTTGAGAAACGATGAACCGCTCGGCATCGGTCCGGGCCGGCACCTGCGATGCCCGTCGGCAGAGGGCCAGTTCACGCTCGTGGTCGCCGACATACGCCGCCAACGCGCCAGCCTCAAGCAGCAACTCGAGAATCAGAGACGGCTCCTCGGTCGCCTCAATCCCCTCCAGCAGCGTGCCGAGGGCGTCGGGCAGCGAACCCGCGA
>DATFDC010000589.1:0-2013 GCA_035252415.1 Solirubrobacteraceae bacterium | reverse complement strand
CCGTCCTTCGCCGGGCGGGAGCGCCGGGGCATCCTCGGCGACGGTCATATGCGGCTCGCGGTCGAGCACCTGGAAGATCCGGGCCCCCGAGGCGGTGGCCCTCTGCGCCGCGCTCAGCATGTAGCCGAGCGTGCGCATGGGGGAGATCAGCATCAGCAGATATGCGTAGAAGGCGGTGAACGCGCCGATGGTCAACGAGCCGTGGATCACCTGCCGCCCACCCACGAGCAGGATCAGAGCCAGCCCGAGGTTCGGCAGGAAGCTGATCATCGGCGTGTAGCGTGCCTGGATCTTGGTCGCGTAGAGCTGCTGGTCGAACACGCGCTGAACCGAGCCCTTGAACCGGTCGAGCTGGCGCTCCTCCTGGGCGAACGCCTTGACCACCCGCACGCCGGACACGTTCT
Organism: Solirubrobacteraceae bacterium; assembly: GCA_035252415.1. GTDB lineage: Bacteria > Actinomycetota > Thermoleophilia > Solirubrobacterales > Solirubrobacteraceae > Palsa-465. The sequence continues at coordinate 1,609 of DATFDC010000589.1, read as the reverse complement.
CCTCCGCCTCGGCGGTCAGCTCCGCGATCCGCTGCTGGGCCTCTTGCAGGGCCGGGCGCGAATGCTTGCCGTAGCGGTTGGCGATCAGCACGACGAACGGCACGGGGGCCAGGGCCAGCGCGGCCAACCCCGGCTGGAGGATGAACATCGCCACGGCGGCCAGCGCGATGGTCAGCAGCGACTGGGCGATGAAGATCAGCCCGTAGCCGAGGAAGAAGCGCACCGATTGCAGGTCGACGGTCGCGCGGGACATCAGTTGTCCGGTCTGCTGGCGGTCGAAGAAGCCGAGCTCGAGCCGCTGGAGCTGCTCGTAGAGCCGGTTGCGCAGGTCCACCTCGACGCCCAGCGACACCCGGCCCGCGACCAGCCGCCGCGCCCCGCTCAGCCCCAGGCGCAGGATGCCGGCGATCCCGATGCCCACCGCATAGAGGATCAGCGCGTGGCGGTCGTGCGCGCGGATCGAGTTGATCGCCGCCCCGGTCAGGAGCGGGATCAGCACGGTCATGACCATCGCGCCGCCGGCCAGCGCAAACGACCAGACGACAGCTGCCCTATATGGGCTCAAGAACGTGAGAAGTCGCCTGAAGATCGGCACGCTTCAGAAAGTATAGTAAAGGGTCGCGCTTCGCGCGGCGTCCACCGGACGAGATCGTGGCCGGCCCGTGAGGGCGAGGCACGGATGCCGAGCGGGCCGAGCCACGATGCCGGGCTACTCCGAGTGATCGAGGGGCGGCGGCTACCGGGCAGCCGGCACGGACGCCGTGGCGCCCGACTCGTCACCTGCTGTATCTCAGCGCAGCCGCTCCGCGATGTAGGCGCGGAGCATGTGCTTGCTCTCGGCGAGCACGGCCCCGTCGCCTTTCTGGTCGCGGCGGAACGCCTCGCGCAACAGGCCGTCTCCGGCCAGCACGGCCATCTCGGCCACCTGCGCCAGCGTGTCGCGTGACGCTTCGGGCCAATGGCGCGCAAGAACACGTCCGATCGAGGCCGCGATCGCGGTCCGCGTGGGCCGGGTGGCGTCACGCACGCGCTCGGTCCGCAGGCCTCCGAACCACAGGCCGAGGAAGCCCGGCCGGGCCCGGAAGCCGGCCACGAGCACGTCGAGTACGGCGCCGACCGGATCCTCGAGCGGCTGGGCCTCGTCGGACTCCGCCACGCCGGCCACCAGATCCTCGAAGTCGCTCCAGTAGCGCACCGCCAGGGCTTCGACGATCGCCTCCTTGTCGGGGAAGAAGCGGTACACCGATCCGATCGAGACGCCGGCCACCTCGGCCACGCGGGTGGTCGTGAAGGCGTCGGGCCCCTCGGCGGCGAGCACCTCGTCCGCCGCGTCCAGCACGCGGCGCAGGCGCTCCCGGCTGCGCGCTTGCGTCGGCGCGTTGCGGAGGCGGTCGTTGGCGGGGGAGCGTCTCACGGTTCGAACTTGAAAGTGAGGTTCCCTTCACGTAATCATCTCAATCGTGCCTGGCGGGGACTTTCAGCGCGAGCGTGAGCGCGTGGCCGGCGCGGCGCGCCGCCTGGCGGCGGACGGCCTGGTGACCGGGACGGCCGGGAACGTGTCCGCGCGGGCCGGCGAGCTGATCGCGGTGACCCCGACCGGAGCCCGACT
>DATFDC010000588.1:0-2255 GCA_035252415.1 Solirubrobacteraceae bacterium | reverse complement strand
GCGAGCGAGGTATCGACCTGAGCACGACCATCCAGCTACAGCGGCGCCTGCCGCTGCTCCCGCCGCATAAGCGGGCGGCGCTCGAGCGGCGGGCGAAGCTGCTCGCTTGGAGCGGAAACGCATGGCACGTGGTCGAGTTCGCGATCGCGGTCGGCGCCGGCATCGCCGCCAGTTCGGTCGCCCTCGTCGGCTTCGGAATCGACTCCGTGATCGAAGTGCTCGCCGGCGGGGTGATCGTTTGGCTCTTCAGCGGCGGGCGCGGCGCCTCACGCGTGGCGGAGCGACGCGCGCAGAAATTGATCGCGGCCAGCTACGGGCTGCTCGTCGCCTATATCGCGGTCGAAGCGATTCGTGACCTGCTCGGGTCTCACCACCCCGGGGTGAGCTGGGTCGGGATCGGCCTGGCCGCGTTCACCGCGCCGACGATGCCGTTGCTCGCGCGCGCCAAGCGCAACGTCGGCCGCAAGCTCAACTCCTCCGCGACCGTCAGCGAGGCCGGCCAGAACATGATCTGCGCGTACCTCTCGATCGCGCTACTCGTCGGACTGCTCGCGAACGCACTGCTCGGCTGGTGGTGGGCCGACCCGGTCGCCGCGCTCGCAATCGCTGCGATCGCCGCCAAAGAAGGCAGCGATGCGTGGCGCGGCGAGAGCTGCGACTGCTGCTGAGCTACCCCGACTGAGGGTCGATCACGTGGGCGAGCCTTCTCGCCGCACGGGCGCCGGCGATCGGGGCGGAGCTTGCGTCACCACCCTTCCGACCTGACGCGATCGAGGAATCACGAATCATCGAAGGCACCCACCGCTCCACACTCGAGGAGCTCACCGACTGGACCGTCTGGGCCGACAAGGTCATCGCCTTCTAGCCCTCTCAAGCTGGAGCCGCGTCAGCGACTCGCCTGCGCATTGCGAGGCCCGCACCCGAGGCGAGCCGATATTCGACCCCTTCCCTGCAGGAAGGCGACCCGGGCCGTCGCCGGCTGACTCAGCAACACCGAACGCCCCTTCTCAAACGGATTCCAGACTCCGGCGTGGAGCACTTATGGAGCAGAGCGGGCGCAAACGAGGGCAATCCGGCGCAAGTGCGGTGACTGCCAAACTGGCCTAAACAAGCCGAAAGCGTCGCCCTCAGTTGCAGATAGTTGCGCGCACAACGAAATGGTAAGGAGGGGGTCGACGGTTCGAGTCCGTCAGAGGGCTCTGCAAAAGCGCCGCACATCGGCGCTTTCTCGTACGTGTTCAGTCGGCGGAGTGGCCTGTGACGGCGTGGATGGAGCTGTTTATGGAGCTTTCGCGTCGAGAACGCTTCGAGCCTCGGCGTCAGAAGCCCGCGTCTGGAGGCCTCGGGTCACGGCGTCAGGGAGCGGACCTGGCTGCTGGGATGCGCCGTAGTGTGAGAGATGCTGGGTTCGTTTCTGGTTGTCCTGACGATCTCGGCCGGATGGATGTGTCCGGCGCATTTCGCGCCGTTACCGAGTGGGTGGGTGCAAGGGAACCTTGGCGCGGGCGCGATCAGCTCCGACGCCTGGGCGCACACGCCGGGATTCTCCAACCTGACCGACATCCCGCCGAACGGCATTTACGTCCAGGCGCTGCTCAACCCGCGGCAGGCAAGCTCGCCCTCACCGACAGCGCGAATGCCGCTCCGGCTTCCGCTCACGTTCGGGCATCCAGACCAGATCGCTACCCAGGAAGGATCGCCGCTTCCCGAGTACCGCTTCGCGGGCCGCTATCACGGCTACTTCGTGGATGTGCGCGTCGACTTCGGACGCCTGCACCCGACAGCAGTGATGAGACGCCGAGCGAACGTGTTGCTCGCTCGGCTGCGGCTTCCGCCGAGAGTCGTCTCCGCCGCAGGCGCCTGCCGCGCATAGCCCCGACCGTACGACCACCGGCTCGGGCATGGCCCCCGGGGCAGAGCAGTTGTTTCTATCCCTGCGGCGGGAGATAGGACGCCGGCACGACCTGCGTGACACGGATTGGCGAGCAAGCCGGAATCCTGTTGACCATGTACGAGAGCCTCCACGAGCGGATGAGCGCGCTGACCGTGTTGCCGGGTGGGGTCACGCGCAGCTGGTCGTACGCCGGCGGGCAGGCACCAGTCGCGCCCGCACCGTGGTCTGCGACGGCAAACGCGGCCACCGCGGTGCGTCCGGGCCGCAGCCGGACAAGTGGAACCCCGTGTACCGGTTTGGCGTAGCCAGCAAGCGGCCCATATCTCTCGCGGACTGCGGTCGTGCTCGCTCCGGTCCGGAG
>DATFDC010000587.1:0-2359 GCA_035252415.1 Solirubrobacteraceae bacterium | reverse complement strand
CCCCGAGTTGGTGCTGGGGAGCGCCGGCTCGAACCGGATCCGGTCGGCTGTCCTACAGACGATCATCCGGGTGATCGACGACGGGATGCCGGCGGGGGACGCGGTGCGGGCGCCGCGCGTGCACTTCGAGGACGGCGTGGTGTACGCCGAGCCTGGGATCGACACTATCCCGCTCGAGCGGGCGGGGCGGGCGATTGGCCGCTTCCGGGAGCTCAACCTGTTCTTCGGCGGGGCGCAGGCGGCCGCGCGGGACCGGAAAGGGCGCCTCACGGGTGGGGGAGATCCGCGCCGGGGCGGAGCGGCGGTTGTGGTCGACGCCGCATGAGAACCGCCCTGGCGGTGCTCGCGGCGATGATGATCCTGGCGGGCTGCGGCGAGGAGGTGCAGGCGCCGGACCTGTTTCAGGTCACCCGCGTCGGCCAGGGCCAGAAGCTGACCCTGCTGGTCAACGACGGCGGGACGATCGCCTGCAACGGGGGCAAGCCGAAGTCACTGCCCGACAAGCAGTTGCTCCAGGCGCGCGACCTGTCGACCAAGCTGAACGAGGACGCCAAGAACAGAGTTCGTTTTCCGGCCAGCGCGCGCAGCGTGTTCTCGTACACGGTGAAAGTGCAGAACGGCACATTCACATTTCCCGACACCGCGGCCGCGTCGCGCAAGGAACTCGCGGAATTGGAGTTATTTGTAGTGCAGGCCGCGGCTGACCCGTGCGGTATCGCCGCCTGAGCAACTTCTTAGCCACATCGTCCGTGAGAAGTGCGGCTACCTTGCACCGCTCGTGATCATCACCGCTGCCCACAGCCTCATCACCACGTTCCAGGCCGTCGTGCTCGGCGTGCTGCAGGGCGTGACCGAGCTGTTCCCGATCTCGAGCCTGGGCCACACGGTGATCTTCCCGAACCTGTTCGGCTGGGACAACATCGTCGCCTGGCAGTCGCAACCCGAGTCGCCATGGCTGGCCTTCGTGGTGATGCTGCACGTGGGCAGCGCAGTCGGGCTGCTGATCTACTTCTGGCGCGACTGGCTCGCGCTCATCGCTGCGTTCTTCGTCACGCTGTACAAGCGGCGGATCGAAACTCCGACCGAGCGCCTGGCCTGGCTGATCGTGATCGCGACGATCCCCGTGGGCGTTCTCGGGCTGGTGCTCGAGCACCCGGTCCGGGTGGCCCTGGCCAAGCCGCTCGCCGCCTCGATCTTCCTGATTCTGAACGGGTGCATCCTGATCGGCGCCGAGCGCCTGCGCCGGCGCGCCGAGGTGCGCGCGCTGGCGGCGCGGGAGGGGGTCATGAAACGCGATGGCGGGCGTCGCCTGGAGTCGCTCGAGTACCGCGAGGCGGCGGTCATCGGCACCGTGCAGACCACCGCGCTGATCGCGGGGATCAGCCGCGACGGCATGTGCATGTCGGGCGGGCTGCTGCGCGGGCTCGACAACGAGGACGCCGCCCGGTACGCGTTCCTGCTCGCCACGCCGCCGATCCTGGCCGCCGGCCTGTTCAAGTTCAGTGACCTGACCGGCCCGCTCGGCGCCGGCATCCGCGGGCCCGCGGTGATCGCGGCGATAGCCGCGGCGGTCACGGCCGTGTTCACCGTGCACTTCCTGACGCGCTACTTCAAGACGCGCAACCTGATCCCGTTCGGGATCTACTGCATCGTGTTCGGCGCGGCGATGGTCATCTACAACGCGTGAGGTCATCCAGGCTCGCCTCATAGCCCGGGCTACGCCGCGCCGAACCTGACCTTCCCGTTGGACTGCGCCCTTTCTTGGACGCGGTCGACCAGCTCGAGGCGCTTGATCGCGGCGCGGAACAGCCGGGTGACCAGGCGCAGCCGGGCGTTCTCGGAGCGCATGTCGAGCAGGCCCTGCTTGGCGTCGAGCCCGAAGTCGACGGTCGCGGCCATCGCGTAGGCGCTCATCGCGGCCAGCTCCTCGGCGTCGGGGTCGCGGTCGGTGGCACGCTTGACCAGCTCGGCGTAGGCCTCGTGGGCGGCCGTGGCCAGATCGGGATCGGGCGTGTCCTGGCGATCCTCGACGAACTCGATCACCCCGGCCGGATACGGGAGGTGGCCCAGGCGTTCGAGCACCCGGATGGGCCGGGTGCCGCGCACCAGGAGGTTCATCCGCCCGTCGTCCATGCGCTCGAGCACGCGGTCGATCGCACACGCGCAGCCCACGTCGCGCAGCCCGTCGTCGGAGAGCCACACGATCCCGAACTCGTGTTCGCGCTCGAGGCACTCGTTGATCATCGTCTTGTAGCGCTCCTCGAAGATGTGGAGCGGGATCACCTCGCCGGGCAGTGCCACGATGCCCAGCGGGAACAGCGGGAAGTCGCCTTCGGGCATCCTGCCCAGCGAGTCTACG
>DATFDC010000586.1:0-4858 GCA_035252415.1 Solirubrobacteraceae bacterium | reverse complement strand
GAGCAGCGCGAACTCGAGGTCGGAGAACCCCCCGCCCTTGCCGATCCGCACGCCCTTGCGGTTGACCGCAACCGTCCCGCACACCACGAGCTCGACTGGCTCGAGCTCGTCGAGCCCGCGGGGCGTGCCCTCGGATAGCGCGCGCTTGATCGTCGGGTCGCCGCGGACCTCCACGAACGGCTTGTCCGTGGTGAGTCGCGGCACCGCCATATAGAGCGTCTTGCCGTCCTTGCGGGCGCGGCGGCGGACCGGCAGTTGCGGCGAGTCCGGATTGGCCTTGATGACCCGCGCGGCCTGCCACTCGGGCAGTTCGGCGAGCCGTGCGGCAGCCTGCTCGGCCCCGCGAAAGTTCGGGATCCGGCCGCGGGCTCCGGGAAAGCGGGCCGCCCGCTCGCGTTCGAGCAGCTCCCAGACCCGCTCCCGTACCTCCTGCTTGGCGTCCACGAACCGAGCCTACGAGACGAGCTCGTCGAGCACGTCGGCGAGCCCGTGAAGGTCCGGCAGCTCGCGCGTCGGGGCCGGCTCGCCGCGCTCGCCCAGACGGTTGATCCACACCGTCCGAATGCCCAGCTCGTTCGCCGGCACGACATCGTGGTAGTGGCTCTGGGCAACGTGCACGTGCCGTCCGCGGTCCGCGTGAGTCGCCGCGTAGAACGCGTCCCAGTGTCCGCGCGCGGGTTTGTACGAGCCGACCTCCGAGGCCACGATCGCGCCGTCGAACGGCACTCCGATCGCCTCGATCGAAGCGTCGATCAGATCCCGGTCGGTGTTCGACAGGATCACCAGCCGCCACCCTCGCCGGTGCGCCTCGGTGAGCTCAGCCGGCACTTCGTCGAACACAGGCCAGTCCGGCAGGGAGCGGCCGAGTGCGTCCTCGTCCTCGGCGGCGAGCTCGCGGCCGGCCTCGCGCGCCAGCTCCGCGAGCACGGTCGCCATCACGGTGCGGTAGCGGGCGTCCGGCTGCTCGGTCTGAATCCGCAGCTCGATTTCGTGATAGCGCGCCAGCAGCGCGTCGGCCTGGTCCGCGCCGAACAACCGCTCGAGTTCGGCCCGAATCCCGGCGCGCCAGTTGACCAGCGTTCCGTAGCAGTCGAATGTCGCCCAGCGTGCGCCCTCCGCGGGTTCCGGTCTGGTGGACACGCGAGCAGCATATTCGCCGGCCCGCGACATGGCAGATCTTTAGGCGCGCGGTCCAAGCTCTTTAGCCCGCCGTCGCGCGATTAATGGGCGTCTGACCAATAGGCAGGCCCGGCATGGGCTGGAAGCATCACGTTCCCTTCCCCCTCCCCGAAGCCACGGAACGGAGTCTCCATGACCATCGACGCCACCGCCGAATACGCCCTCGATCCCAACTGGCACGCCGAGCGCGACCGGCTGGACAGCCTCACCGCGCTGTATGACCCCGGCTCGCTCGCGGTGTGCGAGCGACTCGGGCTCGCTGCCGGCTGGCGGTGTCTGGACGTCGGCGCGGGCACCGGCACATTGGCGCTTGCCCTCGCCGAACGGGTGGCGCCGACGGGGAGCGTGGTCGCGCTCGACATCGACACGCGCTTCCTCGAGCCGCTCACCGCACCGCAGTTCGAGACCGTCGCGCTCGACGTGACCGACCAGCCGCTGCCGCCCGGAGAGTTCGACCTGGTCCACGCCCGCCTGCTGCTCGAACACTTCCCGGCCCGGGGGGACGTGCTCAGCAACATGATCGCCGCCACCAAGCCCGGCGGCTGGGTGCTCGTCGAGGATCTCGACTGGGCCACGGCGATGGTCCTGGACCCTCCCTCGGACGTCCACCGCCGCGTGGCCAGCGCCATCCGTTCGGTGCTGACCCGCCACGGCTACGACCCGCACTACGGGCGCTCGCTGCCCCGTCGGCTGAGAGCGGCCGGACTCGGCGACGTCGGCACGCGCGCAGAGTCGATCCAGGTCGACGCCGACCCGGTGTTCGGCGTGCCCCAGTGGGAGCTGCTGGCCGACCAGTTCGCTCCGCACCTGCTGTCCTCGGGACTGGTCGACCAGGACGACCTGGGCGCGTTCCACGCTCTGCTCCGCGACGGGCACACCGTCTGCTTCGCCCCGCTCATGGTCAGCTGCTGGGGAAGGGTTCCGCCGCACTGATCGGCACTCGGCCCCGAGTTTCCTGACAATCGCTACCGGGCGCGCGCGCGAGTGCGGATTCGCTCGGCTCTGGGCCGAGGTTCCTGACACCGGCGCCGGACCGGGAGGCGATTGTCAGGTTGTTCGGGTTCCGCGCGCGCGAGGCGGCACGTTTACTTCTCGAGGAACGCGCGCGCCCGCGGACGGTCCTCGTGAATCGCCCAGTCGAGCGGCGTGCCGTTCCAGACGGTGTCCTTGATGTCCCGCCGGGCGCCGTGCTCAAGGAGCAGGGCGAGCAGCTCGGGATCGTCGGTCAGCGCGGCCTGGTGTAGCGCCGTGCTGTGCCCGTGGATCGGCAGGAAGGCGTTGACATCGGCCCCGGCCTCGAGCGCCAAGCGGGCCGCGTCCACCTGATCGTTCATCACCGCGACCGCCAGCATGAGCTGGGCCTCCTCGCGCGGAGGTGTCAGCGGCTCACCCAGCACGGCGGCGATCGGGGCGGTCATCGGATGGCCAAGGCGAAGCAGCTCACGCACCGCGTCGAGCTCCTGGTAAGCGAGCGCCTCGACCACCGCCTCGGGGGTCGCAGTCGCGCCGGCGTCGAGCAGCACATGCATCAGCGGGATCTGGTGGCCCTGCTCGCTGGCCAGCGCACTCGTCATCACGAGCCCCAGGGTGTAGTCGCGATCGGCCTGCGCCGGACCATGCGCCACCAGGGCGCGGGTCACCTCCACGATGTTGTCGGGCAGCCGGCGCAGCGAGGGGTTGCCGGCCACGAACCACAACAGCATCGGATTGTGAAAGTACGACTCGCCGTAGCCCTCTGGCTCGATGATCCGGCGGTGGACCAGCTCGGGTGCGAGACGCTCGATCGCCGCAACGTCGCCGCCGTGGATGGCGGCCACGGCATCACGCAACTCGGGATCGCGGATCACCGGGCGGGCCAGCAGGGCGAGGATCGCGTCGCGATCGGGTCCCCGGCCGCGCTCGCCCGCTTCGAGGACGCCCGGCTCCCACGGCAGCGCCCCGCGACCGAGGAGGTCCTGGACGCGCTCCAGCGGGCCGCTCTCGGCGACCTCGATCAGCGACTGTCTCTCAGGCCGGCTCACCGCAGGTGCGGGGGGAGCTTAATCGTGTCGAGGCTCGGAGGGGACTCCGGCCAGACGAGCAGCACCTGACACGGCGCGTGGTCCAGGACAAACCGGGTGCGCGGACCGAGGCTCTTGGGTTCCAGACGCCGCTCGCCATCGCGCGCGAGCACGAGCAGGTCGGCGCCCACACATGCCTCGAGCGCCTCGCGTTCGATCTTCCCGCGGCGCGCCGACAAATCAGCGGGACGTCCCAGGCGCTGGCGGGCCGCCTCGAGCAGCGCCCGAGCCTCTTCCTCGGCGATGGCCCGCAGCGGAGGTCCGGGCGGCGGAGGCGGATGGCGACCCAGGAGTCGGGCGCCGCCGTGCGATGCGAGCGCCTCGACGTCGCTCGGGGCCACATGTAGAAGCGTCACCTCGGCGTCCGAGGGAAGCAGGGCGCCGGCCCGGTCGACGCAGCCCTCCCAGGTGTCTTCGGCTATCCAGACGACGACGCGCATCACACCACCTGCAGAGCCAACCATAAGGCGACGGTCGAGACCAACAAGATCGGCGGAACCGTCCTCAAGCCGAGCCGCGTGAACTCACCCATGTCGGTCTCCTCGTCATGGGCGTGCACGATCCGCCGCCAGAGCAGCGTGGCCAGCGATCCGACGTAGGTGAGATTCGGTCCGACGTTGACGCCGACCAGCATGGCCAGGACTGCGCCCGGTCCGCTCACCGTGACCACCGGCAGGATGATCAGCGTCGCGGGCAGGTTGTTCAGGAGGTTGGCCACCACCGCGCTGATCCCCGCCACCGCGAGCAGCGCGAGCAGGTCGGAGCCGCGAGGCAGCAGCGAATCCACGGCGCTCGAGAGACCGTGCCGGCTCGCGGCTTCAACGACGATTCCCAGCCCGAGGACGAACACGAGGAATCCCGGCTCGGTCGCGCGCACAAGCTCGAGCGGGCGGGGCCGCTCGCGAAGCGCCAGCACGAGTGCGCCGGCGGCCGCCACCCACACCGGCGCGATCCCAACCGGTGAGCTGACCACGAACCCGATCAGCGTCAATACGACCACGCCCACCGCGAACCAAGGGATCTCCGGAGGGTCAACCGGCCGACTCGCGCGCGCGGCAGGACGCCGAAGCTCGCCGGCGAACGAGGCGCGCAGGACCAGCCATTCGATCAGCAGGGCGGCCAGCCAGGGCAACACCATCAGCGCGGCGAACCGGGTGAACGCCAGGCCAGTGGCCCGGAACGCGAGCAGGTTGGTCAGGTTCGAGACCGGCAGCAGGAGCGACGCATTGTTGGCCAGATGCGAGCAGGCGTAGACGTGCGGACGAGGATTCGTGTGCAGCCTTGCTGCGGTGGCGAACACGATCGGGGTGAGCAACACGACCGTGGCGTCGAGGCTGAGCACCGCGGTCGTCCCCGCGGCCACCACGAAGACCATGGCCAGCAGGCGGCCTGGACGTCCCCGCGAGCCGCGGGCCATCAACGCCCCCAGCGCGTCGAACATGCCGGCGCGCCGGCACCCGTCGGCCAGCAGCAGGAGCGCGGCGAGGAACCCGACCGTAGGGCCGAGCTCCTTCAAAGCCGAGCGGGCGCCCGACGTGCTCAGGACCCCGACCGCCACGAGCAGCACCGCGCCGGCCGCGGCCACCGCCCAGTCCGGCGCCCACCGCCACCGGGCGATC
>DATFDC010000585.1:0-2073 GCA_035252415.1 Solirubrobacteraceae bacterium | reverse complement strand
CGATGCCGCTCCGGAGCAGGACGGTGGCGTAGGGATCGATGACGCCGATGAAGTCGGGATGCTCGGACACGCACCAGTCGAGCAGCTCGCGGGCTTCGTCGAGCCGGCCGCGGCGCATGTACAGCTCGGCCAGCGCGATCCGGGGGTGGTGGGTGCCGGCGCCGACGGCCGCGCCGTAGCGGGCGGGCGCGTCGCCCATCTCGATGCACCGCTCCCAGTAGGCGATCGCCTCGTCCTCGTTGCCGAGAGCGAGCGCGGCCTGGGCCTGGGCGAACACGAGGTCGGTGAAGCCGGGGAACCGGCCGAGGCCGTCGGTTGCCAAGGCGATTGCTTCCTGGGGGCGCCCGCAAGCCCGGAGCGCAGTGACCAGACGCTGCACGAGGGCGGGCACGTAATCGTTGTCCTCCTCGCCGCGCTCCTGGACCAGGTTCCAGGAACGTGCGAACTCGGTCAGCGCGGAGCCGTAGTCGCCAATCGCCGCGTATTCGGTGCCGACGTTGAAGTGGAGGAAGGCCGACGGGGCGCTCTCGGCCTGCTGGGCCTTGAGCAGTTCCAGGTTGCGGCGCGACTTTTCCTTGGCATCGCGCACCGCGCCCAGGTAGCCGTAGTGGTCGACCCGGACCGAGCTCTGCTCGATTCGGCCAGTGGCGTAGGTCGGGACGTGCTGGGCGATCTGCTCGTGCAGCCGGCCCTCGAAGCGATAGTGGGGGCGGTTGCGGAACACGCGCAGGGCGCTGTTGGTGACCGCGGCACCGTCACCGACTTCGCCGGTGAAGCTCGTGAGGACCAGGTAGAAGGCCTCGCGCCAGGTGCGGCCGGTGAGTGCCCGCAGGCGCTTGACGTCGTCGGCGACCAGGACCTCGTCGGCGTCGAGGTAGATGATCCAGTCGGTGGTCGACGCCTCGAACGAGGTATTCCGGGCATCGGAGAACGACCCGGTCCACGGCTGCTCGATGACGGTTGCGCCGAACTCCTTGGCGATCTCGATCGTGCGGTCGCTCGAGCCGGTGTCGACGATCACGATCTCGTCCACCGCGGGCGCGACGGCCGCGAGGCACTTGGGGAGCGTCTCCTCCTCGTCCTTGACGATCATGCACAGCCCGAGGGTGAGATCCTTGGCCGGCTGGGCCTTGGGCGCCAGCCTGCGAGCGCGGGCGGCGAGGGCGGGGACCGTGCTGTGGAGGGGCTTGTTCGGGCGGTGGCTCTTGCGGCGTCGCGCGAGCTCTGAAAGGTTGCGCTTGAGGTACGGGAGGGCGGGGTCGAGTCGCTGGGCGGCCTTGAACAGGTCGTGCGCGGCGTCAAGGCTCCACAGCTCATACAGGGCGACGGCGGCGTAGTTCAGGATGACCGGCTCGCGTGGCTCTTCCTCGAGCATCGTGAGCGCGGCGTCGGCGACGGCCACGAACAGCTGGATGGCCTGCGTCTGCGAGTCGGTCTTGCCGACGGCGCTCAGCCCTTCCTCGATCAGCAGCACGCGCGCGTGGTAGCGGGCGTGGCTGTCCTCGTGCTCGGCCGTGCGATCGAACAGGGCCTTGTAGCGATCGAGCCGGCTGAAGGCCAGTTCCATGCGGGCCTGATCGCGCACCTGCGCGCCGAACGCGCTGGGCGACTGGGCGGCCGGGGCCGGGGCCGGGGCCGGGGCCTGCGGGCCGAGGGAGATCTTCAGTCCGCCGCCGGTGGGGCGCGCGTTATCGGGCGTGGGTGTGCCAGTAAGGCGAAGGGCCATTCGAGGGAACCACCTTCCGAGGGGAGAGGGCAACCTGTTCATCGGCAGGGGGGTGGCCAGCTTGAGGGCCCCGCGATTGCTCGGGGTCGCTACCGCGGTTTCGCGGAGCCGGCGTCCAGGCGGTAGGCCCAGGCCAGCGTCTCGGCCACCGCGGTCCACAGCTCCTGCGGCACATCGGCTCCGAGCTCGAGCTTGGCCAGCGCCTCGGCCAGGGCCGGGTCGTGGCGCACCGGTATCCCGGCCTCGCGCGCGGCGGCCAGGATCCGGTCGGCGACCAGGCCGACCCCGGTGGCGGTCAGGCGCGGGGCGCGCTGGCCCTGCTCGTAGCTGAGCGCGGTGGCGCGCCT
>DATFDC010000584.1:0-3234 GCA_035252415.1 Solirubrobacteraceae bacterium | reverse complement strand
TGATGTGTGGGACCTGGCCCTGGCGGTCAACGTGCGCGCGCACGTGTACGCCGCACGGCGGCTGTTGCCGGGCTGGCTCGAGCGGGGCTCCGGCTATTTCGTGGCCACGGCGTCGGCGGCGGGGCTCCTGACCCAGATCGGCTCGGCGCCGTACGCGGTTACCAAGCATGCTGCGGTGGCGTTTGCCGAGTGGCTGTCGGTGACCTACGGCGACCGGGGCGTCCGGGTCAGCTGCCTGTGCCCGATGGGCGTCCGGACCGCGATGCTGGCCGGAGACGGGCTGGGTGAGCGGGTGGTGCGGGGCGCCGGGGAGGTGCTCGAGCCCGAGCAGGTGGCCGACGTGGTGGTGGCGGCGATCGAGCGCGAGCAGTTCCTGATCCTGCCCCACCCGGAGGTGCTCACGTTCTTCCAGCGCAAGGGGCTTGACTACGAGCGCTGGTTGTCCGGGATGCGGAGGCTGCAGGCGCGTACCGCCACGGGGGAGTGACGGGCGGTGTGATTTGATCGCGGCATGATCGTCCGCTGGGGTCTCGATGCGCTGCCGGACGTGCTGTCGGAGCTCTCGGTCAGCGATCCGCTGCTGATCGCGTCCGGGCGCTGGAGCTCGTTTGAGATGCCAGTCGCCACCCGGCGGTTTCACGGCGTGCAGCCGCATGCCGAGGTCGGCGGGGTGCGTGAGGCGATCGCGGCCTGCGACGGCGTGGACGGCCTGATCGCCCTGGGGGGCGGGAGCGCGATCGACACGACCAAGGCGGTATCGAGCGAGACCGGACTGCCGATGGTCTCGATCCCCACCACGTACTCGGGCGCCGAATGGACCCAGGGCTTCGGGATGCGCGACCCGGAGGCCGGGATCAAGCGCAGGGGCGAGGGCGCGCACACGGTGGCGATCGTCTACGACCCGTCGCTGACCTATGACCTCCCGGCGGGCGAGAGCGCCGGCACCGCGATGAACGCGCTGGCCCATTGCGCCGAGGCGCTGTACACAAGCGGGCGCGGCGACGACACCGACCGGGAGGCGCTCGAGGGCGCCGGGCTCATCTCACGCTGGCTGCCGGTGGTCGTGCAGCAGCCGCACGACGCGGACGCCCGGCGCGGCCTGCTTAAGGGCGCCATGCACGCGGGGGCCGCGCTCACCGCGGGCATGGGTCTCGGCCACGCCATGGCCCAGGCCCTGGGCGGTCGCTACGGCCTGCCCCACGGGACCATGAACGCGGTCTGCCTGCCGCCGGCCCTGCGCTATAACCGGGAGGCGGCGGCCGAGGGGATCGCGCGATTCGCGCGGGCGATCGACACCGACGACGCGATCGCCCGGGTCAGCGAGCTGGCTGTCCTGGCGGGACCACCCCGGCTGCGCGATTACGGGGTGCCCCGGGAGGACCTGGCATCGCTGTCCGAGGCGATCGCCGAGCGAGGGCCGGCCAAGGCCAACCCGCGACCGGCGCCGCCCGAAGCCATCCAAGGAGTGCTGGAGGAGATCTGGTAGATGACGCGCATCCTGACCACCCACGTCGGCAGCCTGCCCCGTCCGCCCGAATTGGTCGAGCTCGTGTGGGCCGAGGACCGGGGCGAGACCGTCGATCGCTCGGAGTACGACCGGCTGCTGCAGGAGGCGGTCTCCGACCGGGTCCGCCACCAGGTGGAGGCTGGGATCGACGTCGTCTCGGACGGCGAGATGAGCAAGATCGGCTACGCGACCTACATCCGCCACCGGTTGAGCGGGTTCGAGGTAGGCGACGTCCCGCGGGCCACCCCGGCTGACCTCCTGGCGTATCCGCGGTATATGAAGCGGCTTGCCGAGGAGGGCGGGAGCGCCCGGTACCTGCGGCCGATCTGCCGCGGGCCGATCACATACGAGCACCACGAGCCGGTCGAGCGAGACCTCGAGCGACTGGCGCGTGCCGTTCAGGGCCAACCCGTGGAGGGTGCGTTCATGAACGCTCCCTCGCCGGGGATCATCGCGCTGTTCCAGCCCAACGAGTACTACGCGAGCCTCGACGAGTACCTCGATGCGATCGGCGAGGCGATGAAGGTCGAGTACGAGGCGATCGTGAACGCCGGGTTCATGGTCCAGATCGACTCGCCGGACCTGGCCATGGGCCGCCACATCATGTACAAGGACCGCTCCGACGAGGAGTTCGTCGCCGCGGCCGAGCGGCACGTCGAGGCAATCAACCGCGCGCTGCGCGACGTTCCGGCTGACCGCGCGCGCCTTCACCTCTGCTGGGGCAACTACGAGGGCCCGCACCACCTCGACATCGACGCGGCGAAGATCGCCGACGTGGTGCTGGGGGCCAAGCCGGCCACGATCCTGTTCGAGGCGGCCAACCCGCGCCACGAGCACGAGTGGGCGGCCTGGCGGGAGGCTTCGATTCCGGCGGAGAAGGTCCTGGCCCCAGGGGTGATCGACTCGACCTGCAACTACATCGAGCACCCCGAGCTGGTGGCGCAAAGATTGCGGGTGTACGCCGACATCGTGGGAGCCGATCGCGTGATGGCCGGGACCGACTGCGGGTTCGGCACGTGGTCGGGGTTCGGCTCGATCGACCCCGACATCTGCTGGGCCAAGCTGGCCGCGCTGTCCGAGGGCGCGCGGCGGGCGAGCGTCTGACTTAAGCCGTAACTATTCCGGCTTAAGTCGGACGGATCGGGTGGCGGGCGTCAGCGACCGGGTACCCGCGGGGGTTCGCCCAACGCAGCGCGGCCGATGTCCGCGTAGAACATGTCGCGCAACTGCAGGTTCCGGTGGGCGGCGGCGACGGCGATGTCGCGGAAGATGCGGGTCATGCGCTCGCCGTCGCGGGCGACGCTCGCGCCCACGGTCTGCCACAGGTCGTCGTCGATCACTCGCCAGCACATCAGCATGGCCTCGCGGGCGATGCCGGCGATCAGCATGTCGTCGCCGAACGTGTAGGGAATTCCGTCCTCGACATTTCGCCGGCAGAGCTCCATGTGCTGCTCGGCCGCGTTGAGCGTGGCCGCCTCCGCGGTGGCGATGTGGGTCAGGGCCCGTCCGTACCAGCGCTGGTATTCGGGGTCCTTGATCCGCGGGATGAACGGGGGCAGCGGCGTCTTGCGCTCGCGCATCAGCCGCTCGTACTCGTCGAGCGCGTTGTAGGCGGCGCCGACGGTCACCGCGGCCAGCGAGAGCGTGAAGATCGACACCGCCCGGCCCGAGTACATCGGGTTGCCGTGCAGGCGCCAACCGGGGGTGCCGGCGCCGACCTCGACGTC
>DATFDC010000583.1:0-6347 GCA_035252415.1 Solirubrobacteraceae bacterium | reverse complement strand
TACGAGTACCAGCGCGAGATGGAGGAGTGGCGAGCCGAGAAGTCTCGGGCAAGGGCGCCGGATGACGGCGACGATCCCGGCGACGAACCGGCTCATTGAATCGATAGCGAATTGGCTCTTATCAGTGGGCCGCTCCGGCCGTACCTTGGGCAGCGTCAAATCCCCAAGGAGGAGCCATGAACCCCGAGGTCACATACCAGACGAGCATCGCGCGGATCGACGAGCTGCACCGGCAGGCCAGCTTGAACCGCCTCGCCGCGGAGGCGGCTCGCGGACGGCGTGGACGGCTGCGGGTCCCATTCCTCCGGCGCTGGCGCGTCGGGCGCGGCGCCAGGCCGTCGATCGCTCGGCGGTTCGCCTGAACGTCCCGAGTGCGCAACCCGCCCCGTCAACCGCCCCGTCGATAGGCCGCGCGCTCGGGGCGGGGCGACGCGCTCCGGGGGTCAGCGCGCTTGGGGGGAAGGCATCGCGCTCGGCGTGGGAGGCCGCAACGCTCGGGGCTCGGAGGGGGCCGGAACGCTCGAGGTGGCCCCCGCGGCTCGGCGCGCCCGCGCCAACGCTCGCGCCACGATCCCCTACGATCCTGGCGTGGCCGCGCCGGTCGTCGTCATCCTTGCCGCCGGGCAGGGAACGCGCATGCGTTCCGCTACTCCGAAGCTGTTGCACTACGTGTGTGGCCGGCCGATCATCGCCTGGCCGGTGGCGGCGGCGCGCGCGGCGGGTGCCAAAACCGTCGTGATCGTCGAGGGACCCGAGCGACCGCTCGACGGGGCGCTCGAGGGCGACGTCACGGTGGCGGTGCAGGAGGTCCCCCGGGGCACGGCGGACGCGGTCAAGGCGGCGGTGCCCCACATCGATCCGGATGGCACGGTGGTCGTGATGAACGGCGATCACCCGCTGGTCACCGCGGACACCCTGACCGGCTTGGCGCAGGCGCGCGCGCACGCGGGCGCGGCAGCCACGCTGGCCACGGCGGTGCTCGAGGACCCCAGCGGCTACGGCCGGGTGGTGCGGGCTCCCGACGGCACGGTCGAGCGGGTGGTGGAGACCAAGGCGCCGGGCGACGCAACCGAGCTCGAGCTCCGAATCCGGGAGATCAGCACGGGGATCTTCGCGTTCGAGGGCGCGGCGCTGCTGGCCGCGCTCAACGAGGTTCGCAGCGACAACGCCCAGGGCGAGCTGTACCTGCCCGACGTGCTGGCGATCATGCGCTCGCACGAGCGCAGCGTGACCGCGCACGAGATTTCGGACAGCAGCGAACTCGGGGTCAACGACCGGGGTCAGCTGGCGGCGGTGCGGGCCGTTGCACAACGCCGCATCCACGAACGACACATGACCGACGGGGTGACGATCGTCGATCCGGCCGCCACGGTGATCGACGCCGACGTGCGGATCGGCCAGGACACGACGATCGCGCCGTTCACCAGCCTGCATGGGGCCACCGAGATCGGAGCCGGCTCGACCATCGGTCCGCTCAGCACGCTGATCGACACTCGAGTCGGCGGCCAAGCGACCGTGGTCCACTCCTATCTCAACCAGGCCGACGTGGGGGATCGGGTCAGCGTGGGCCCGTTCGCCTACCTGCGACCGGGCGCGATTCTGCGCGAGGGGGCCAAGGCCGGGACGTTCGTCGAGATCAAGAACTCGGACGTGGGCGCCGGGGCCAAGGTGCCCCACCTGTCCTACATCGGCGACACCGACATCGGCGAGCGGACCAACATCGGCGCGGGGACGATCACGGCCAACTACGACGGCACCAACAAGCACCGCACGCGGATCGGGGCCGGTGCGTTCGTGGGCGTCGACACGATGCTCGTGGCGCCGGTGAACGTCGGGGAGGACGCCTACACGGGCGCGGGCTCGGTGATCACCGATGACGTGCCGGCGGGGTCGCTGGGCATCGCCCGCGCGCGCCAGCAGAACGTCGAGGGATATCGCGAACGTCGCAACCAGCGGGATTCGCCTCAGCGCGACAGCCAGGACGACGGTAAGAATCCGGCGGAAGCCCCCGGACAGCGGTAAGAATGTGGCCGGCGCTCAGGTAAGAACCAGCCCGAACGAGCCGCTCACCCGAGTAGCCGCCACCTCTCCAATCCGTCACCTGCCGGCCCTACACTCGAACGCACGATGAGCCTGCTCGAGACCGCCCGCCCCGCCCCGAGTGAGCTCGAGGTCGAGGCCCGCAAGCGGCTGATGCTGTTCTCGGGCCGGGCGAACCCGAACCTGGCGGCCAAGATCGCCTCCAAGCTCGGGGTCGAGCTCGGCAGCGTGACGCTCAAGACGTTCACCAACGGCGAGGTCTACTGCCGCTACGACCAGTCGGTCCGCGGCGCGGACGTGTTCATCGTGCAGCCGACGTGCGGCAATCCGGACTACGGCCTGAGCGCCAACGACGCGCTGATGGAGCTGATGGTGATGGTCGACGCGGCGGTCGGGGGCTCGGCCCATCGGGTGATCGCGGTCACCCCCTGGTACGGCTATTCGCGCCAGGACAAGAAGTCGGCACCGCGCGAGCCGATCAGCGCCCGGATGGTCGCCCGCATGCTCGAGTCGGCCGGGATCGACCGGATCCTCACGATGGACCTGCACCAGGGCCAGATCCAGGGCTTCTTCCAGAAGCCGTGCGACCACATGACCGCGCTGTTCATGCTCACCCAGTACTTCCAGGACCTGGGGCTGGACGACCTCGTGGTGGTTGCCCCGGACGCCGGCCGGGTCAAGCTCAACAAGCAGTTCGCCTCGAAGATCGGGGCCGATCTGGCGATCCTGAACAAGGAGCGCCCCAACCAGCAGGTGGCCGAGATCGGCTATGTGATCGGCGACGTGGCCGGCAAGACCGCCCTGCTGGTCGACGACATCATCGACACCGCGGGGACGCTCAAGTCGGCCGCCGACGCGGTCTACGAGGCCGGTGCTCGGCAGGTCTACGCGGCCGCAACACACGGCGTGTTCTCCGGCGAGCCCTGGGACCAGCTTGCGGCTGCGCGGCTCGAGCAGATCGTGGTCACCGACACCATCCCGCTTCCGGCCGGCGCGCCGGACAACGTCCGCGTCCTGTCCTGCGCGGACCTGCTCACCAGCTCGATCCGCCAGATCTTCACCGACGGCTCGGTGAGCGACGTGTTCGGCGGCGAGAACCAGCTCTTCTAGGGAGGACGGACCGGGTCGCGCCCCCGGGCCGGAGGCCGTAACCGACCGGATGGGAGAGCGCGACGATCCGCAGCTCGGACGCCGGGCCCAGACCGGGCGGGCCGCCCGACTGATGGAGTTGCTCGACCTGAGCGAGGAAGAGCTCTGTCGCATGCTGGACGTCGACCCGCTCACGCTGGTCTCCGGGCAGCTCGAGCACCGCTCAGAGCTGCCGATCCTGCTCGACCTGCTCGACGACGCATCCGAACAAGCCGGGCCGGCCGTCCTGAAGCGGTGGCTGCGCGCCGCCGGTCCGAACGGGCGCCCGATCGACGCCCTCATCCAAAGAGACTTCGGAGCGTTCGAGGACGCGCTGGGCGAACTCGCCGACCACGGCTTCGTGCTCCGAGGCGGGGGCCAATCGCCGCAGTGAGCCAGCCGCTCGTCCACCGACTGCGCGTGCGCTACGCGGAATGCGACCTACAGGGCGTGGCGTTCAACGCGCACTACCTCAACTACTTCGACACGAGCATGACCGAGCTGTGGCGCGCGGCCTACGGCAGCTACCAGGCGATGCTCGACCGGGGGGTCGACATGGTGCTGGCCGAGGCGCGGCTGCGCTTCCTGCGGCCAGCCCGGTTCGACGACGAGCTCGAGCTTGCGGTCGTGGTCACGCACCTGGGCCGGACCAGCTTCCGGACCCGCCACACGGCCGGCCGTGCCGGCGAGCTCATCGCCGAGTGCGAGCTTCGCCACGTGCTGGTCGAGCGAAAAACCGGGGTCAAGACCCCGCTTCCGGACTGGCTCCGCGACGGCATCGCGCCGTGGGCCGTCAGCGACGAATCGGATCAGGGCTGAGGGCCGGCCCGCCGGCCGCGTCAGTCCTCTGCGTGCTTGTCGCCCGGCCAGATCCCGGTCAAGTGATGGAACGCCCGCGCCCCCGCGCGATCGACCACCGCCCCGACGCTGGCCATCGTCGCGGCCTCTAGGGCGGCGGCACCCACGACCTTCGGGAAGCTCGCATCCTCGGTGGTCGGCTTGGGCGGCTCCTCCTCGTCGATCCGAGCCCAGACCGCTTTGAAGATTGCCGTTGCGATACGGGCGCCGATCAGCCCGGCGATGATCCCGAACGGCTTGTAGAGGATCTTCATGGCGAGGCAGAGCCTACCCGGGAATCAGGCCACGGAGACCCTTTCGGGGCATCCAGATGCGACAACCGGGGGGTCCGGCTGCAGACACCCTTTCAACCGGGGTGCCGGCGCAATTTCGCTGCTCGATGGGGTAATAGTTAAGCCCGCGGAGCAGACGTACAGTTGGGAGCAGGAGGGAAGATGCTGGAAGAGGAGCCACGGCACGGGAGCAACTCAGCCGAGGACCTGCTGCGACAGGCGCTCCTCGACGACTCCTCGTCGGTTGCGGTCTCGCTGAAGGTCGGTGGCCTGCCGCTCAGCGAGTCGGTGACGGTGATCTTCCACGGGCGGCGCGATCTGGGCACGCTCCAGACCTACGTGACGCGGGGCAGCCGGGGGGCCGGGGCGAAGGTCGCCGCGAGCGAGCTGCTACGGGTCCCTTGCGATCTCGACCTGGCCGACGCCGGCGACCGGGCCGACGCCGAGCGGCTGTACATCGAGCAGGCGACCGCGTTCCGCGACGCGCTGGTCGGGGCCGACGTCGTGCTCGACGTGTGGCGCGAACCGCTCACAGAGATGCTCGGCGGCGACGTCACCGTCGACCACTCGGTCGAGCTGTCGGTCCGCCTCCCCGCGCACCGGCTGCTCCCCACCGCGCTGATCGCACCGGAGTCGCACATGCTGGTCACGCCGGTGTGCGGAGCGCGCACGCTGGCTGAGGGCCGGCCGCCGATGGGGATCGCTTGCGCCCAGCAGGACGTGATCCGCATCTATCCGCTGGCCGACGACCCCGAGCGGTGCGTGGAGGACTTCCTCGAGGTCGCGGCCGAGCACGCTCGGGCGCTGGCCGAGCGCCTGGACCATCAGGAGGCATCGGTCGAGCGGTTCCTCGAGCTGAGCGAGTAGCAGGGGACCGGACTGCGGTTACCTTGGGCCGGTGCGCCGCGCCTACATCCTCGCGATCGCCGGAGCGATCATCGTGTTCCTCATCATCAGTGCCCTGCTGGCCAGGGTCCTCAGCGCGAACTCGGCCGAGGAGTCCGCGATCACCTCGCTGGTCAAGGACCAGGCGCGCGGAGACACCAATGCGGTGATCGACGACATCGCCGGATGCCAGGCCAGCCGGACATGTCGAACTCGGGCCCGCTACAACGCGACCACGTTGAAACGGCCCGGCGCGGTCTCGATCATCCAGATCCAGCCCTCAACCAGCTTCTCGATCGCGGGCACGCTCGGCACTGCGCGGGTGGCCTGGAACGTCGCCGGCCGGCCGCAGCCGGTCGTTCAGTGCGTCCGGGTCCGCCGGACCGGCAACGCGATCAGCGGGCTCAAGGTCGAGCTGCTCGAGGTCAGCCGCAGGATCAAGAGCGACACGGCCTGCCCCGCGAGGTACTGACCGCCACGTTCCCGGGGGTTGCGCTCGGCGACCTAGGTGCGCACCGGGGTGCGATCAGGCTCGCGCGCCGGTCGGCGCTCCCGCCGCGGCTGCTGCTCCCGGAGCGTGCGGTGATCGCGCAGGCGAATCCTCGCCGGTTCGGCGTCGAGCAGCGGGATGCCGCCACGTGGCGGGTCGGGCGCCTTGGGGGGCGTATCCGGCCCGCGTCCCCAGCCATCGTCCGAGCCGGGATCGCGGCGGGGTGGAAGCTCCGGGTTGTCGCGCAGCGCGGGGATGATCAGCACCGCCGCACACACGAGTCCCAGGAGGTGCATCCCGGCGATCATCAGCATCAGCTGAGCGTCGCCCGACATGGGTCTAGCTTAGCGCGCGGTTGTCCATGCGTGGAGCAGTTTCGACCCGGGCGGGGGCCGCCTGTGTAACCGGCCCGCTACCATCACTCGGCGGTCATGGCGACGGGACAAGGCACAGCGCTGGCAGTCGAGCATCGCGAGGTAGCGGGGTCGCGAGCCGCGCGCCGCCTGCGGCGGACCGGGAACGTCCCGGGGATCGTGTACGGCGGGGGCGAGGAGCCCGTGGCCTTCAAGGTCGACGCTCGCCTGCTCCGCCACACGCTGGCCCACTCCCACGCGGTGATCGAGCTCAGCGTCGACGGCGCCGCCGGCACGCCGGTGGTGGTCAAGGAGATCATT
>DATFDC010000582.1:0-6560 GCA_035252415.1 Solirubrobacteraceae bacterium | reverse complement strand
GATGGCCGGCGGCGCCGAGCTCGAGGAGCTGAGCCACGAGCTCCAGCGCGCGAGCGATCCGGCGATGAAAGAAGTGGCCAAGGAGCTCGCCGCCGAGGCTCAGTCGTCAGCGTGAGCACGACCGCGGAACCGAGGACGATGACCGCGCCGCGCACGGGCGCCCGCCGGCGCAGGATCGGGGTGGGCGTGATCGGGTTCGGCTGGCTCGGTCAGGCCCACACCCGCTCGCTGCTGCGCATCCCCACACTGTTCGAGAACCGTGCGTTCGACCCCGTGCTCGTGGCGTGCAGCGATGCGCTGCCGGCCCGGGTCGATCAGGCGATCGACTCGTTCGGGTTCAGGCACGCCAGCGCCGACTGGACGGCCGTGATCGAGGATCCCGACGTCGAGGTCGTCTACATCGCCGCCCCGAACATGGTGCACGTGCAGCTGGTCGAGGCGGCGGCGCAGGCGGGCAAGGCCGTGTTCTGCGAGAAGCCGGTCGGCGGCACGCCCGAGCACGTGGCGCGGGCCGCTAGCGCGGCGCGGGCCGCCGGCGTGATCAGCGGCGTGGGCTACAACTATCGCTGGGCGCCACTCGTGCGCTACGCGCGCGAGCTGATCGAGAGCGGCGAGCTCGGCGAGATCACCAACTACCGCGGGCGCTTCTTCTCGATGTACGGGGCCGACCCGCTCGGCCTGAACTCGTGGCGCTTCCAGCTCGACCAGGCCGGCTACGGGGTGACCAGCGACCTGATGAGCCATGCGGTCGACCTCGCGCACATGCTGCTCGGCCCGATCACGCGGGTGACCGGGACGCTCGACACGTTCATCCGGGAACGGCCGGCGCCCGGAGACGGCGCGAGCCACTACGGCCGGGGCGGGCCGGGCGATCCGCGCACGCCGGTCACCAACGAGGACTACGCCGCGATGATGTGCATCTTCGCGTCCGGCGCGCGCGGCACGTTCGAGGTCAGCCGCACGATGGTCGGGCCCGAGAGCGAGAACGCGTTCGACGTCTACGGCACCCGCGGCGCGGTCGGCTGGAACTTCGAGCGCCTGAACGAGCTTCGCGTCTACCGCGTGACCGAGGACCGCGGCTCGGGCTACACCCGGGTGCTGGGCGGCGACCGGTTCTCCCACCACGGCGTCTTCGTGCCCGGGAGCGGCAACACGATCGGGTTCGAGGACCTGGTCACGATCGAGGACTACGAGTTCTGCACCGCGGTCGCCGAGGGGCGGCCGTTCGAGCCGAGCTTCGAGCAGGCGCTGGCTTGGGCGGCGGTGCAGGAGGCGCTTCTGCGCTCAGCGCAGAGCGGTGGTTGGGAGGAGGTAGGCCGGTGAGCGCCACCACCGTGGTCGCGCCCCTGCGGATCGGCGTGATCGGGGTCGGCCGGATCGGCCGGATGCATGCCGAGCTGATCGCCCATCAGGTTCCGGGAGCGGCGCTCGGCGCCGTGTACGACCCACACGAGCCGGCGGCGCTCGTGGTCGCGGAAGAGCTGCGGGTCCCGGCTGTCGCCACCGCCGCGGAGATCTTCGACTCCGATCTCGACGCAGTGGCGATCTGCTCGAGCTCCGACACGCATGTCGATCTGCTCCTCGCCGCGGCCGAGGCGGGGAAGGCGGTGTTCTGCGAGAAGCCGGTGTCGCTCGAGTTGGCCGAACTCGACCGGGCGCTCGGCGCGATCGACGCCGCCGGGGTCCCGTTCCAGATCGGGTTCAACCGCCGGTTCGACCCGGGTCATGCGTCGGTTCGCGAGGCGGTCGTATCGGGCGCGGTGGGCGAGCCGCATCTCGTGCGTATCTCGAGCCGCGATCCGGCGCCCCCGCCGCTCGAGTACGTCAAGTCCTCGGGCGGCCTGTTCCTGGACATGATGATCCACGACTTCGACATGGCCCGGTACGTGACCGGCCACGACGTGGTCGAGGTGTTCGCTCGCGGCGCGGTGCGGGTCGACCCGATGTTCGCGCAGGCCGGCGACATCGACACCGCGCTGGTCACGCTCGTGCACGACGACGGCTGCCTGACCGCGATCGACAACTCGCGCCGGGCCGCGTACGGGTATGACCAGCGCGTCGAGGTGTTCGGCTCGGAGGGCATGGCGGTGTCCGAGAACCCGCACGGGCACACCGGGGCGGTGCTGAGGGCAGACGGCGAGCGCCGGCCGCCGAATCCGTATTTCTTCCTCGAGCGCTATCTGCCGAGCTACGTGCGCGAGTGGCAGGCGTTCGTGGCGGCGCTCAAACGGGGCGAGGACCCGCCGGTGTCGACGGCCGACGCACGTGCTCCGCTGGTGATCGGGCTTGCGGCGGGCCGGTCGTTGCAGGAGGGGCGTCCTGTGCGCATCGAGGAGGTGCACGCGACATGAGGATCTATTTGACCGGTGCGAGCGGGTTCGTGGGGTCGAACCTGGCCCACGTGTTCGGAGCCGGGCACGGCGCCGAGGTGATCTCTCCCGGCCACGAGCACGTCGATCTCACCGACGAGTTGGTGGTGCGCCGCTCGGTGCTGGCCACCCGGCCCGACGCGATCGTCCATGCCGCGATCTGGAACGACCCGGCCGGGCTGCGCGCGGACCGCCGCCGCGCATGGGAGGCGTACGTGGGTGCCACGCGCAACGTCGTGGCCGCGGCGAACGCCATCGATGCGCACGTGGTGCTGATCTCGACCGACTGGGTGTTCGACGGCACCCAGGGACCGGCCACCGAGTCAGAGCCGACGAATCCGATCAACACATACGGGTTCCTCAAGGCGGCCTCGGAGATCGTCGTGCGCGAAACGGCCGGCCGCTGGACGGTCGCCCGGATCGCCGGCGTGCAGGGCGTGCACAGAGCCCGGCCGAGTCTGCCGCGCGCGCAGGATGCCGGGTTCGGCTATCTGGTCGTGTCGCTGGTCGATGCGCTGCGCGCCGGCCGGCGGTTCGAGGTGTGGGACGGGCCGGGGCTGAACCGCGTCGCCACGCCCACGCTGGCCAGCGACGCCGCCGAGCTGGTGTGGCGGGCGCTCGACCGCGAAGTCGTGGGCGTCGTTCACTGCTGCGGCGGCGAGCACGTCGAGCGCGTGGATCTGGCCCGCCGCGCGGCCCGGGTGTTCGAGCTCGATCCGGACCTCATCGGGGTCGTTAGGCCGCCCGACGGCGCCGCCGGCGCGGAGCCCGTCCCGGTCGACACCCGGCTCGACGCGCGCGCCACGGCGCGGGTGCTCGGGGTCGAGATGCCCGCCCTCGACGCGATGCTCGGTCGCCTGCGGGCCGAGGTGGAGTCATCATGGTGCCTGGCATGACGCGCCTCACCGTGGCCCAGGCCCTGGTGCGCTTCCTGGCCGCGCAGGAGAGCGAGCGCGACGGCCGGCGCGAGCGGCTGATCGCCGGCTGCTATGGGATCTTCGGGCACGGCAACGTGGCCGGGCTGGGACAGGCGCTTCACCAGCATCGCGACGCGTTGCCCTACCAGCCGGCGCGCAACGAGCAGGGCATGGTCCACATCGCCGCCGGCTACGCGCGTCAGAAGAACCGCCTTTCGACGTTCGCCTGCACCACGTCGGTCGGGCCCGGGGCGACGAACATGGTGACCGGCGCGGCGCTGGCCACGATCAACCGCCTGCCGGTGCTGCTGCTGCCCGGCGACACGTTCGCGACCCGCACGCCGCATCCCGTTCTGCAGATGCTCGAGGTGCCGCACGACGCCACCGTGTCGGTCAACGACTGCTTCCGCCCGGTTTCGCGCTACTACGAGCGGGTCGAGCGGCCCGAGCAGTTGATTCCGGCGGCGCTCGAGGCGATGCGGGTTCTGACCGATCCGGCGGAGACCGGCGCGGTCACGCTGGCCATGCCCGAGGACGTGCAGGCCGAGGCGTTCGACGTCCCGGATGAGTTCCTCGAAGCCCGCGTGTGGACGATCTACCGCCAGCCGCCGGCGCCCGAGGCCCTGGGCCGCGCCGCCGAGCTGATCCGCGGGGCGCGCCGGCCGCTGATCGTGGCCGGAGGGGGGCTGATCTACAGCGAGGCGACCGCCGCCCTGCGCGAGTTCGTCGACGCCACCGGCATCCCGGTCGCCGAGACGATGGCCGGCCGCGGCGCGTTGGTGTCCGACCATCCGCTTAGTCTGGGAGCAATCGGGGCTACCGGCGGCGCGGCGGGTAATCGGGTGGCGCGGGAGGCCGATGTGGTCATCGGGATCGGCACGCGGTGGAGCGACTTCACGACCGCCTCGCACTCGGCCTTCCAGGACCCCGGGGTGCGCTTCGTCAACGTCAACGTGGCCGCGTTCGACGCGGGCAAGCACAGCGGGCTGCCGGTGGTGGCCGACGCGCGGGTGGCGCTCGAGCAGCTGGGCGCGGCGCTCGCCGGGTGGCGCGTGGATGGCGAGTGGGAAGCTCTCGCGAAGCGTGAGGCGGCCGCATGGGGCGAGGAGGTGGCGCGGCTGGTTACGGTGGATGCAGACGCGTCCCCCGCGCAAGCGGAGGTGATCGGCGCGATGAACGACGCCGCGGGCCAGACCGGCGTCGTGGTGTGCGCGGCCGGGTCCGCCCCCGGGGACCTCCACAAGCTGTGGCGGGCTCGAGATCCGGACGGCAAGGGCTACCACGTCGAGTACGGCTACTCGTGCATGGGCTACGAGATCCCCGGTGGTATCGGCGTCAAGCTCGCCGCGCCCGAGCGCGAGGTGTACGTGCTGGTCGGGGACGGCTCCTACCTGATGCTGCCCGGCGAGCTGGTCACCGCGGTGGCGCAGCGCGTCCCGATCGTGATCGTGCTGGTCGACAACCACGGCTACGCGTCGATCGGCGCGCTGTCGCGGTCGATCGGGTCCTCGGGCTTCGGGACGCTCTACCGGTTCTCGGACAATGGCTCGGTGCCGCTCGACCCGGCGTCGACCGATGTGCTCCCGCTCGACCTGGCCGCCAACGCTGAGAGCCTCGGGGCGACCGTGATCCGGACCAAGACGATCGCCGAGCTCCGGGAAGGCCTGGCGCAGGCCCGTGGAGCGGACGGTCCCGTGGTCATCCACATCGAGGCCGATCGCTACCGTGGCGTGCCCGGCTACGAGAGCTGGTGGGACGTGCCGGTGGCCGAGGTCTCCGAGGAGGACGCGGTACGGAGCGCCCGCGCGAGCTACGAGCGAGATCACGCGAGCCAGCGCCAGTATCTACGCTCACCCAATGAGTGAGCTCCTGATCTCCGGCGCGTCGTCCGACGGCGTGATCGTGTCGTTCGAGCCTGAGTCGGTGGGATTCGAGTACGTCGGCTTCGAGGTGCTGGCGCTCGACCGAGGCGGGACCGCTGAGCGCGTCTGCGGCGAGCGCGAGTTGTGCGTGGTGGTGATCTCGGGGGTGCTGCACGTCGCATCGGAGCACGGCGAATGGCTCGATCTCGGCGGTCGTGCCGATCCATGGGCAGATCTGCCGGACGCCGCGTACCTTCCGCCGCACTCGCACGTCGGCCTGCGGGCCGGAGAGGACGGCGCCGAGGTCGCACTGTGCTGGGCACCGGCCCCGAACGGCGGAGGCGACCCGCGCATCCTGCCGGGCGCGGCGATCGAGGTGGAGACGCGGGGACACGGCCGGTTCGAGCGTTTCATCCGGCCGATCCTGATGGAGGGCGAAGGGGCCGAGTCGCTGCTCGTCGTCGAGGTGCTCACGCCGGCCGGCAACTGGTCGAGCTATCCGCCGCACAAGCACGACCACGACGACCCGCCGCGCCAGTCGCGACTCGAGGAGACCTACTATCACCGCATCAGGCCCGAGCGCGGATTCGGATTGATGCGCGTGTACGCCCACGACACCGCGCTCGACGAGGCGCTGACCTTCCGTGATCGCGACTGCGTGCTGGTCCCGCGCGGCTACCACACGGTGTCCGCGCCGCCCGGCTACGAGGTGTATTACCTGAACGTGATGGCCGGCCCCAGCCGCCTGTGGGCCGTCGTCAACGACCCCGACCACGAATGGATGCTCGATGGCAGTAACGACAACCCGCCTTCTTGACAACTACATCGACGGCGAGTGGACGCCGGCGCGTGCGGCGACCGACTCGCTCGACGTGATCAAACCCGCCACCGGCGAAGTGCTCGCCCGCGTCCCGCTGTCGGGCTCGGAGGATGTGGACGACGCGGTTCGCGCCGCCCGCGACGCGCTGCCCGAGTGGCGCGCGGTGTCGACGATCGCGAGGGCTCGCAAGCTGTTCGAGCTGCGCGAGCGGCTGGTCGCCCGACAGGAGGAGATGGCGCGCTCGGTGACCACCGAGATGGGCAAGACGATCGGGGACGCCCGCGCCGAGGTCGCCCGGCTGACCGAGATGGTCGAATGCGCCTGCGCGATCCCGACCACCATGCAGGGGCGGATCCTCGAGGACGTCTCGCGCAACATCGACGCCGAGACGATCCGCCAGCCGGTCGGCGTGTGTGCGGCGATCGTCCCGTTCAACTTCCCGGCCATGGTGCCGTTCTGGTTCCTGCCGTTCGCGATCGCGTGCGGGAACACGTTCGTGCTGAAGCCCTCCGAGCAGGTGCCGATGACCCAGCAGATCGTGTTCGAGGAGCTTCACGAGCTGGGCCTGCCGCCCGGCACGGTCAACCTGGTC
>DATFDC010000581.1:0-37008 GCA_035252415.1 Solirubrobacteraceae bacterium | reverse complement strand
ATCAGGACCGGTGCCAACAGGATGGCGGCGATCCCGATCGGCACGTTGACGAACAGAACTGAGCGCCAGCCCAGAGCGCTAGTGAGCACGCCGCCCAGCAACACCCCGGCGGCGGCGCCGGAGCCGGCGACCGCGCCCCACACCGACAGCGCCCGGTTGCGCTCCGCGCCCTCGCGGAAAATCGCCGTCACCAGCGAGAGCGCAGCCGGAGCGAGCAGCGCCGCCCCGAGCCCCTGGATCGCGCGCGCAGCGATCAGCCACAGCTCACTCTGGGCAAGCCCACCGAGCAGCGAGGCCAGCGAGAACACGCCCAGGCCGACGGTGAAGATCAGGCGGCGGCCGAGCAGGTCCGCGATCCGGCCGCCGAGCAGCAGGAACCCGCCGAAGGTCAGCACGTAGGCGTTGACCACCCAGGACAGGTTGGCCAGCGAGATGCCAAGCCCCCGTCCGATCGACGGCAGAGCGATGTTCACGATCGAGGCGTCGAGCACTACGACGAACTCGGCCACCGCCAGCAGCACCAGGGCCCACCACCGCCGGTCAGCGGCAGAGGACGAGGATCGGTTCTTGTTGAACAGCTTCATGATGTGTCTCCAGTTCTGTAGTGATCGCCAGGCACGCGGCGAAGCTCGATTAGCTCCAGGTGCATCGACTCCACCTGCGACAGCACGCCGTGCAGCGCGCTTCGGTCGCAGATCGGCCCCCGGAGAACCGTGTCCGGGCCGCAGATCTCGGCGGACAGCGCGGGGAAGGCGCTCAGCATGAGCTCCCCGAGGTGGCCGCGAACCCGAATCTCATAGATCTCCATCGCGCGGTCGATGATCCGCCCGGCTGGGGTAAGTGGACGTCACCCGATGTGGGTAATCCTTCGGACCTGTCGGGCTCGGGTTCCGCTGCCTGGAGCGGCGTGCTGCGAAGATTCAGGGCGCTGTGGCGCCTTCGCAGACCGCCATCGCTTCGGCCGCTTCTCGCGCCGGAATCGTCGCTCGTCGGGAGCTGTTTGGGCGGCTCGCCGGCGCCGCCCGTGTGACGGAGGTCTCAGCCCCGGCGGGGAGCGGCAAGACGTTCTTGTTGCGCTCATGGATCCGCGCGGCCAAGCTGACTGACAGGACAGCCTGGGTGGCGATCCCGCGCGGAGGACTTGATGCGCAGGGTTTCTGGGTTACTGTGCTGGACGCGCTCAGGGGCACCGTGATCGGCTCGCCGCTCGTGCGGGAGTTGACCGGCGCGCCGGATCTCGACGGCTGGTCGATCGTCGAGCGGCTGCTCAAGGATCTACAGTCGCTCGAGCAGCCGGTCTGGGTTGTGATCGACGACCTTCACGAGCTGCGATCCGACGCTACGCTGCGCCAGCTCGAGCTGCTGCTGCTGCGCGCGCCCGAGGAGCTTCGATTTGTGTTGGCCACGCGCCACGACCTGGGGCTGGGGCTGCACCGGCTGCGCCTTGAGGGTGCGCTCACCGAGATGCGCGCCGGCGATCTTCGCTTCACGGTCGAGGAGGCGCGCGCGCTGTTCGAAGGGGCCGGGGTCAAGCTGTCCGATCGCGCGATTGAGCTGCTGGAGGGGCGGACCGAGGGGTGGGCCGCCGGTTTGCGGTTGGCCGCGCTTTCGCTTGCCGGGAACTCAGATCCCGACCGGTTCGCCGCGGAATTCTCCGGCAGCGAGCGGACCGTCGCGGAGTATCTGCTGGCCGAGGTGCTCGAGCGCGAGCCGGAGAACGTCAAGCGGCTGCTCCTTCGTACCTCGATCCTCGATCGGGTAAACGGCGAGCTCGCCGAGTTGCTGACCGGAGCCCCCGGCGGCGCGCGGCTGCTGCACGCGCTGGAGCGGGCCAACGCGTTCGTGTCCTCGATTGACACGAGCCGATCGTGGTTTCGCTACCACCATATGTTCGCCGACCTGCTCGCGCTGGAGCTGCGGCGCACCGCCGCGGACGAGATTCCCTCGCTGCACCG
Source organism: Solirubrobacteraceae bacterium (assembly GCA_035252415.1). Taxonomy (GTDB): domain Bacteria; phylum Actinomycetota; class Thermoleophilia; order Solirubrobacterales; family Solirubrobacteraceae; genus Palsa-465. Next base: position 35,053 of record DATFDC010000581.1, on the reverse strand, counting down.
GGCCGCTGCCGAATGGTTCGACGCGCATGGGTATCACGTCGAAGCGGTGCGCCATGCCCAGGCGGCCGAGGACTGGGACCTCGCCGTTCGCGCCCTCAGCGATCACTGGTTTGACTTGGTCCTCAGCGGCCGTGCGGGGACCGCGCATGAGCTTGTGGCCGGGTTTCCGGCCGACACTGTGGTCGGCAACCCCGAGCTCACCGCGCTGCGCGCGGCCGTCGCGCTGAGCCGGGGATCATTCGAGCAGGCGGAGCGACAGCTGGTGGCCGCGCGCGCCGGGGTGGCGTCGGTGCCCGAGGCCAGGCGCGGCCATTTTCAGGTGATGCTCGGGATCCAACGGCTCGAGATGGCGCGCCAGCGTGCAGACCTGCCCGCCGTCGCCCAGGAGGCCGAGCGGCTACTCGAGCCGGACGGCGCCGACCTGAAGGATCTCCGCATCGCCGAGGAACGCCAGGTGCTCGCATTGATCAACCTCGGCATCGCGGAGGCCTCGACCGCCCGCGTCGAAGATGCCGAGGTGCACCTGGGTGAGGGAATCGGCCTGGCTCGCCGGATCGAGCAACCGTATCTCGAGCTCACCGGGCTCGCGCACCTGGCGATAGTCCTCACCTTCAGGACGTTCTCGCTGGGAGCCGAGAAGAGCACCGAGGCGATCCAGCTGGCGCAGGGGCACGGCTGGAGCGAGGAGCCGATCACCGGCGTGGCCTACACGGCGCTGGCAGGCGCGATGGTCGCGCACACCCGCCTCGAGGAGGCAGACCGATGGTTTGCCCGGGCGCATGCCACGCTTCGACCCGAGGCGCACCCCGCGGCCGCGCTGGTGTTCCACTTCGCGCGGGGGAACCTCGAGCTGGCGCGCGGCCGCAACGCGGAGGCGCTCGCCGATTACCGAGCGGCCGAACGCCTCGGTCGGCAACTCGCGGCTTCCCACACGGTCACCGCACGGATCCGAGGTCACATGCTCCACGCCCTCGTGCGCTCGGGCGAGACCAACCCGGTCGAGCAGCTCATCGCGACAATGGACGGGCAGCAGCAGCAAAGCCGACCGGTGCGCACCGCGCTCGCCGCGCTACGACTCGCCCAGAACGACCCGGAGGCAGCCACGATCGCGCTCGCACCGATCCTCGACGACGCCTCGGCCGAGCCGAACCCGTCGACGTTCGTGGTGGCACAGGCGTATCTGCTGGAGGCGCGCGCCCGCGACGCACTCGGCGACGCAGGCGCACGAGAGCGCGTCCTCGAACGGGCGCTGGATCTCGCCGAGCCAGACGGCCTGCTCCTACCGTTTCTGTTTCACCCCGTCCCGGACCTGCTCGAACGCCACTCCCGGTTTCACACTACCCACGGCTCCCTCATCCTCGAGATCCTGAACCTGCTGGCCGGCACCCAACGCGCACCGACGCGTGACCAGCCTGAGCGCCTGGCCGAACCCCTCAGCGAAAGCGAACTCCGGGTCCTTCGCTACCTGCCCACAAACCTCTCTAACAAAGAGATCGCCAGCGAACTGTACGTCTCGGTCAACACCGTCAAGGCCCACATCAAACATCTCTACGCCAAGCTCGACACCCACCACCGCGGCGAGGCGGTCGAGCGAGCCCGCGCACTAGGCCTGCTCGCCCCGTCCTCGCGCAGCGCATGACCCTCGGACGGCCATCTCGCGCCGATAGAGGCAGTGGCCAGCGCGGTCGGGTGCGGCGATCACACGCGACGTTTGTGCTCGGGCCGAATCCGCTCCGGCTCGGAGCTTTGGTCGGATGGTCAGCTCGCGCGGAGCGCGCAGGTGATCGCGGACGCTCCGCGTCGCCAGAAGCACTCGACCTCATTGAAGCCCGCTTCGCGAAGCGCGCCCAGCTCCAACTCGAGCGGGAAGTAGCGATCCTCGTCTGACCATGCGGCGAAGTGACCGCGCGCCTGCGAGTCGGTGATTCCGTGCTCGCGCATCGCATGCGCCCAGCGATCGAATACCAGCGCGTTCAGTCGCCCGTCCTCGCTCACTGCGGCATCCAGGTTGAGGAACACCCCGCCGGGCGAGAGCGCGTCGTGAATGGCGCGGTAAACCCCAGTCTTGGTCTGTAGATCGTGGACGTGGTGCAGCGCCAACGACGCGACTACCGCATCCGCGGTGGGCAGCGGGTCGAGGAAGCTGCCCTCCTTGAAATCCACCCGTTCCCCATAGCCAGACAGCCGCCGGCAGGCCTCGCGGAGCATCTCCGGATCGACATCGAGCACCGTCACGCGGACTCCCGGAAGGCCGTCGAGCACGGCGGCCGACAACGCGCCGGTTCCGCCACCCAGATCGACGACATGGCCCGCGGGCGGAGCGAGCGCCCTCAGCAGTTCGACGCCAGTCGCGAGCATGTCGTCGTAGTACGGGATGAACCGACGGATCTGAACGTCGTAGCCATCCGCATCGACGTCGAGATGCCGCTTGACCGAGTGCGTCTGACCGCCGGGCACCGCACGATCCTAGCCGCCCAGAAAGCTGGCCTTCCGATCGGGTCGCGGGAAGCCGGGTGGGATCATGGAGGGCATGAGCAGCTCCACGGTGTTGGTCACGGGCGCGACGAGCGGGATCGGTTTGCACATCGCCCGCCAGCTGGCCGAGCAGGGCTGGACGGTTCTCGTCGGCGCCCGCGATGGGGCCCGCGGCGCCCAGGTGGCCGGCCAGTTCGGCGGTCGTCCTGTGACGCTCAACGTCACCGATGCCGACTCGATCGCGGCCGCGGCCGCCCTCGTCCCTGAACTAGACGTCCTGGTCAACAATGCTGGCGTCTCGCTCGACACTGGGACACGGGTTACCGAGACCGACGTCGAGGTGTTCCGCCGTACCTACGAGACCAACGTCTTCGGCGTGGTCGCGGTCACCAATGCGTTCTTGCCGGCGCTCCGCCGCTCGCCGCATCCGCGGATCGTCAACGTCTCGAGCGGTACCGGGTCGCTGACGTGGAGCACCGGCCCCAATCCGCAGTTCGATTACCAGGCGGCCGGCACGGGCTCGGGCGCGGCGTACCGCTCCTCCAAGACCGCCCTCGACGCGCTGACCGTCTTCTACGCGCAGGCGCTCGCCCAAGACGGCTTCAAGGTCAATGCCCTCGCGCCTGGCCTGCGGGCCACGAACCTCAATCCCCAAGCCGCCGCCGCGGGCGGCGACCCGGCCGAAGCGGCCGCCGGCGCAGTCCGGCTCGCACTGCTGCCCGACGACGGTCCCACCGGTCAGCTGTTCTCCTGGGACGGGACCGTCGTCCCCTGGTAACCCGACAGCCATCTCTGGCACCGCACACCCCCAGGTTCTCGGCTATCCGACGCGCCGCTATCCGGACGCTCGGCGGCGACGAAACACGCCATCGGATCCTCGGAGCCGACGAGCTGACCAGGCGATCACGACCCGGTGTGCCGCTTCCGGGAAGAGGGTTTGCCGGCCTGTTTCGTTTGAAGCGAAGCGAGCAGCTTGGACATGAGCTGATTGAGCTCCCGCTTTTCAGCCACGGTTAGGTCGTCGACGAGTTCGCGCTCGCGTACGGCGCCGGCTTCGACGTATTCCTCGAGTTGAGACCTGCCAGCTTCGGTGAGTTCGAGGAGAACGCCTCGCCGATCATTTGGATCGGGAGTGCGGCGGACCAGGCCACGGCGCTCCAACTTGTCGAGTCGGTTGGTCATCGCCCCAGTCGAGACGTCTAGATCCTGGCAGAGCCAGCCGTGAGAACGCACGCTGTCGTGCAGCGCCATGAGCACCTTCCACTCCTCCTTGCTGAGTCCGGCTTCCCCGAGGCTGGCCCGAAACGCTTCCTGGAAGTGGCGGTAGAGCTTTTCTACCCGCACGACAATTCCTTCGACCTCGGGGTCGATTTGCGGCCAGTTGGCCGCGACCCAGCGGACGTGCTCGATCACTGGGTCCTCAGGAGTCGCCCGCGCCTGCGAATCGGGGGTGGCGGAGTGCGCCCGCTTCCGGTTGCTCACACCTGCTGATCCTAGCTTCGTAAAAAGTAGCTTGACGAAAAGCTTTATCTAAAGTAACTTGATCTAAAGTTACTTTATCCGCAGCTAAGGGGAGACCGCGTGTACATCCATCCCAAGTTGGGCCTGCGCCTGGCCCAAACCAAGATCGAGGAAGCACGATCCGGGTCGCAGTGGGCGTCGGCGCTCCGCGCCGCCTCAACTGACCAAGGATCGGGCGTCGGCGAAACCACACGCCGGGACAGATGGCGGGCGCGGATGCCGGCGACGGTTAGTCGATCACGGGCGCGGCGGAGGAGCCTGCGCGCAAACACCCCGCGAACAACGAAGGGTTGAGCTCCCCGCTCGCTAGTCGCGACAACCATTCACCTCGGTCCCGCCAAGCACGGTCGCTTGCGCCTTGTGGTGTCCTCCTCGGGCTACTAGCGCTCTCGTGGCACAGCCCAGATCCAGACTCAGTCCTCGTTGGCAGCGGGTCGCTGGAGAAAGAAGAATCGGATCATCTCGGCGGAGGCGTCGGGACCGTGCGGATCGGTGTAGGAGCCGGCAGGACTTCCTCCTGACCACGCGTGACCGGCGCCGTGGATGATCCAGCTTTCGAGGACGATCGTCCCCTCGCGGTTGGCATGCGTAGTGAGGGTGTGGGAGCGCTTGCCCTGTATGCGTGTCGTAGTCGGCTCGTTGCTGCGGCTGATGTCGCCCGCTGCGAGCCGGGACGCGATGAGCTTTTCAGCACTGATCGGAGCTACGGTCGTGTCGCGGTCGCCATGGAAGACGATGAGCGGCACCGTGCTGGTGGTGGTTGGTGTCCCCCCGGTTCGCATCGCGGTGAATGCGGATCCGATGTCGTGCGCGGCGCGGTAGGCAAGTCCGGAGTGAACTCCGACGGCGGCGTAGAGGGCAGGGTAGGTCGCGGCCATCACTGCGGCCATCGCGCCCCCGGCCGATAGTCCGGCGATGTAGACACGGCGTGCGTCGACGGCAAACTCGCTCATCACGTGCGTGGTGATGCCGGCGATGATGGCCGGCTCGCCCGCTCCGGCGCGCTGGTGGCTGGCCGTGAACCAGTTCCAGTAGCGCCCGTGGTTGGCCGTGGTTGATTGCTCGGGATAGGCAACCAGGAAGCCGTGCAGTTCGGCGAACTCATTCATGCGAGTGCCCGCGGCGAAATCACCGGCGTCCTGCGTCCCACCATGGAGCATGACGAGGAGCGGCGCTCCAGCGCCACGGTAGCTGGTGGGTATGTAAAGGTCGTAACGGCGCTTCCCGGCTGTTTCATCGTGCGTGAGGTGGCGGACCTCACCGCCGCAGGCCGCTGAAGGCACGGCGTTCCCGGAGAGGGGTGACTCGACGCCTGGGAATGAACGGGTCCGAGGTCCGTTCAGCGGCTTGGGCTTGAGGTGGTCCGTGGGGCGGTACGGCGCGCGGGTGGCGTGCGGCGCGCCGCGCCGTGCTTGTCGCCGGTCCAGTGGCCGTGGCACGACCACATGGGGGTCGGGATGCAGGGGCCAGGCGCCCACGTCGTCCCCGGGCGCGCTACTGCCGACATCCATGCCCGTGAGCTTGCCCTGCAGGAGCGCGGTCGCCTCGGCCAACCGGCCGGCGCGAGTCAACCTCAGCGCATGCGCCATCGTGGTGCTCTGATCATGCTCCATTGGGCCGTCCTTTCACGGTTTCTCAGTACTGGCTGGTCAGCCGCCGTATTGCGTGCTCGGGTTCGACAAGCGGCGTATCGATCACGAGGTACGCGACGCGAGCGCGGCCTTCACCGCCTGGGGAGCGCGAAAAGTCCCCAATACCTCGACTGCGGCGATCGTCGCCAAGGCGAGCTCAGGCGAAACATCCTCCGCAATGCTCGCCAGCCCCAAAACCCGTAGTTCGACCATGCGTCCCGCGGCCAGAAGCTCCTCGAGATCGTTGCGGCTGTAGTGCTCAATGCCCAGAACCAGCTTGCGGCGCGCCACCGTGCGGTCGACAGCGTCCGAGCGTCCGTCGAGCTGGCGCCGGATCGCAGCTCGGATGAAGTCAGTGCGGTTGGCGAAGAAGCCCTCGTCGACCAGGAGATCGATTTGCCCCAGATCGACTAGCCCCACGTTGATCGTGATCTTCTCGCTCTTGTCAGCCTCGCCGATCTTCTTCGTCATACGACACCTGCGTCAGCGATGATAATACCATCCGAGCGCCATCCCAGCACCATCTTATCAGATGGTATCCTGCGGATCCTCAGCCGCCCGCCGACGGCGATCCGTCGGCCGGGCGCGTGACGAGTCCTGTGCCACGTTTCCGATCACGCGGGCAAGGTCGGCGTCCAGTCTCCAGGCCTACCTACAACGCGGAGCGCGATGTTTAGCCGTAGCGGAATGTCGGGTTGTGAGGCCGTCGACGGTGCGACAATCGGCCGGTGACGCCGGCGAGAATGTGGTCGCTGCGGCGAGGCTTGGTGACGCCGGCGGCGGCGCGCGCGGGGGTAGCGGTGTTTGGCCTTCTCGCCGGCGGTGTGTGTCATCTTGCCGGCGCTTCGGGGGTTGGCGATGTTCTCTGGCAGGTCACGATCGTGGTGACGGTCGTGCCTGTGACGTGGGAGGTCCTGCGCGGGATGGCGCAGGGCGACTTCGGCGTGGACATCATCGCGCTGCTGGCCATGGTCGCCGCACTGATCGGCGGCGAGTTGCTGGCGGGCGCGATCGTCGCCGTCATGCTCACCGGCGGCGATGCGCTGGAGGACTATGCCGCGGGGCGTGCCCGGCGCGATTTGACGGCGCTGTTGCGGCGGGCGCCGCAAGCGGCTCGGCGTCGGGTCGGGGACGGGTGGGAGGAGATTGCCGTCAACGCGGTAGGGGCGGGGGACGTGTTGCTGGTGCGCGTTGGCGAGGTTGTGCCGGCCGACGGTACGCTCCTCAGCGAACGCGCTGCGATCGACGCGTCGACGGTGACCGGGGAGCCGCTACCAATCGAGGCTGCGCGGGGGGCGAGCGTCCGCAGTGGCACGGTGAACGCGGGCGCACCGTTCGAGCTGCAAGCGACACGCGGCGCGCGGGACAGCTCCTACGCGGCCCTGGTCAGGCTCGTACAGGAGGCCGCGCGCGAGCGCCCGCCGTTCACGCGCATGGCGGACCGCTACGCGATGATCTTCCTGCCGGTCACTCTCGGCCTGGCTGGGGCAGCGTGGGCGCTCAGCGGTGATCAGATCCGCGCGCTGGCCGTACTCGTAGTGGCGACGCCTTGCCCGCTCATCCTGGCCGCGCCGATCGCACTGGTCGCGGGGCTGTCGCGCGCGGCCAGCAGTGGGATCGTCCTCAAGGGCGGCGGCGCGCTCGAGCAGCTCGGGGCGGCGCGCACGGTGCTGCTCGACAAAACGGGCACCCTGACGCAAGGCCGTCCCGCGGTCGACCGGATCGTCACCTTTGACGGTGTCAGCGAGACCGAGCTGTTGCTCCTGGCCGCCTCGGTTGACCAGCTCTCCGCCCACGTTTTGGCCGAAGGCCTCGTCCACGATGCGGTGAGGCGCGGATTGACTTTGAAGGAGCCGTCCGGGGCGCGCGAAGCCCCGGGGGACGGCATCGAGGCAATGGTGGACGGCCGCCGCGTGGGTGTGGGCGGCGAGACGTGGCTGCGAGCGCAGGGCTTCGCCGGCGACGGCGACTCGACCACAGCGGAGCTCGGCGCCGCGCCCGGACAGGCGCTCGTGCACGTCGGGGTCGACGATCGGGTCGCCGGCATACTGGTCATGGGCGACCGGCTCCGTCCCGACGCCGCAGACCTTGTCAGGGCCCTGCACGAGGAGGGCGTGCGTGATGTGGCGATGGTCACGGGTGACCGTCGCGACGTAGCGCTAGCCGTGGCGGCCCAGGCCGGACTGGATCGCGTCTATCCCGAGCAGTCACCTGAGGACAAGCTTGCCGTCGTGCGCGCCGCGCGCGGGCAGCCCGACCGCCGACCAGTCGTCATGGTCGGCGACGGCGTCAACGACGCGCCGGCGCTCGCGCTGGCGGACGTCGGCATCGCGCTGGCAGGCAACAGCCGGACAGTCTCAAGCGAGGCGGCTGATGCTGTGATCACCGTCGACCGCATCGATCGCGTCGCCGAGGCAGTCCGGATCGGCAAGCGGACCATGTCGATTGCCCGCCAGAGCGTCGTGGCGGGCATGTCGCTGAGCGCCGTCGCGATGGTCATCGCCGCGTTCGGCTACCTGCCACCGGTCGCGGGCGCGCTGCTGCAAGAGGGGATCGACATCGCCGTCATCCTCAACGCATTGCGCGCGCTGCGAGATTGAGGATTTGGGCCGAGCAGCAGAACGGCGGCGAGAGGCCACAAACCTCCCGCTCTGAGCGACCGAAGGAGACGACCGATACTCGGCCGTCATGGCCAGTCGCTATCCGCATTGCCCCCTCGCCGCGGCTAACGCGGCTCGCATCTGATGCGACCACCGGCAATTCACACATTGCGCCGCTTCCTCTGCCGTCCGGATGCAGGAAAGCACCCATTCTCTCGAGTGCTGTCAGCCGTCAAGCTCACTGCATGAAGGTGCACACCAGCATGGACAACCCGGTTTCTTGCCGGCCGACGGCGCGCGAGCACGACCGAACGCGTGCGGCGATGACGTGGCGGCACCCGACTCCTGGTCTGGCTCCCGCGCCATTCCCGGTCGTCTCCTCCCCCACCACCTCTGCTTCACAGGATGCAATCGCCATCTGAAGTCACTTCTGTCGAACCTGAGTGGCGGGCCGTGTCGTCGTTCGACACGACCAGGGCTCTGGCTTGGTCCGCGAGGTGTCGCTCCGAGCACTGGCCTTCCCTCCGCAGCGGCATGCGTCGCTCTCGCGAGCGATCACCTCGGAGAAGATATCTTTTTCCCAGTGAGAATGTGAATAAACTAGGATCAGATGCGGTCGATGTCGGAGCCCCGACCTGGCGCGTCGTCCCAGGAGGGCGGCGATCGCAACCGAGTTCGGAGGATCAACGATGGTCGTGACCAACGAAGTGCCTGACGAGATCGACGCGGTCGAGACGACCGAGTGGCTGGAAGCGATCGACTCGGTCCTCGCGCACGACGGGCCCGAGCGGGCCCGTCACCTCCTCACCCGGGTCGTAGAGCGCGCTCAGGACGCCGGGACGGGCCCGATTGCAAGGCTCAACACGCCTTACGTCAACACGATCCCGCCCGAGCGCGAGGCCCGGCTTCCCGGCGATCCGGCGCTTGAGCGCCGGCTGCGTTCGATCGTGCGCTGGAACGCGATGGCGATGGTGGTGCGCGCCAACAAGGAATCCTCGGAGCTCGGCGGCCACATCGCCAGCTACCAGTCGCTCGCCACGCTGTATGAGGTCGGCTTCAACCACTTCTGGCACGCGCCCAGCGAAGATCATGGCGGTGACCTCGTCTACTTCCAGGGACACTCCTCGCCGGGTAACTACGCTCGCGCCTTCCTGGAGGGTCGGCTGAACGCCGAGCAACTCGATGGGTTCCGCCGCGAGATCAGCCGCGGCGGGCTGTCCTCCTATCCGCATCCGTGGCTGATGCCCGACTTCTGGCAGTTCCCGACGGTTTCGCTCGGGATCGGGCCGATCACCTCGATCTACCAGGCGCGCTTCATGAAATACCTGCAGGCGCGCGGCATGGCCGACACCGAGGGGCGCAAAGTGTGGGCCTTCTGCGGCGACGGCGAGATGGACGAGCCTGAGTCGATGGGCGCGATCGGACTCGCCGGCCGCGAAGGGCTCGACAACCTGATCTGGGTCGTCAACTGCAACCTCCAGCGACTCGACGGGCCTGTGCGCGGTAACGGCAAGATCATCCAGGATATGGAGGCAGAGTTCCTCGGCGCCGGCTGGAACGTCATCAAGGCGATCTGGGGTTCGCGGTGGGACCCGCTCCTGGCCGCCGACACCGATGGCGCTCTCGTGAAGGTGATGGAGGAATGCGTCGATGGCGAGTACCAGACCTTCAAGTCGCGCGACGGCGCCTACGTGCGCGAGCACTTCTTCGGCCGCGACCCGAGGCTGCTGGAGCGCGTCGCCCACATGTCCGATGAGGAGATCTGGCTACTGAACCGCGGCGGGCTCGACCAGCAGAAGGTTTACGCCGCCTACCACGAGGCCGTCCACCACACGGGCCAGCCGACGGTGATCCTCGCCAAGACGATCAAGGGCTACGGCATGGGGGTTGCCGGCGAGGGCCAGATGATCACCCACCAGGCCAAGAAGATGACCGAGGACGCGCTGCTGACCTTCCGGGACCGTTTCGAGCTGCCATTGACCGACGAGCAGGTGCGCAACGCCGAGTACTACAAGCCGCCCGAGGATTCGCCAGAGATGCAGTACCTGCGCTCGTGTCGCGCGGCACTGGGCGGATCACTGCCGGCTCGACGCCGCACCGCCGAGCCGCTCGAAGTCCCGGAACTCGACCTGTTCAAGTCCCAGCTTGAGGGCACCGGCGAGCGGGAGATCTCAACCACGATGGCGTTCGTGCGCGTGCTCGCCGCGCTCCTGCGCGACAAAGCGATCGCCGACCACATTGTTCCGATCGTCCCCGACGAGTCGCGCACGTTCGGGATGGAGGGAATGTTCCGCCAACTCGGGATCTACTCCCCGGCCGGCCAGCTCTACCAGCCGCAGGACTCAAAGCAGCTGATGTTCTACAAGGAGGACGCGCAGGGCCAGATCCTCGAGGAGGGCATCACCGAGGCGGGCTCGATCTCCTCGTTCATCGCCGCCGGCACGTCCTACAGCACGCATGCGGTCCCGATGGTGCCGTTCTATGCCTACTACTCGATGTTCGGCTACCAGCGCGTCGGCGATCTCGTGTGGGCGGTCGGTGACAGCCGCACCCGAGGGTTCATGCTCGGCGGGACCGCCGGGCGCACGACTCTCAACGGCGAGGGCCTCCAACACGGGGACGGCCACAGCCACGTGCTGTTCTCGGTGGTGCCCAACTGCCGCGCCTATGACCCGACGTTCGGCTACGAGGTCGCAGTGATCGTCCAGGACGGCCTGCGCCGGATGCTCGTCGAACAGCAGGACGCCTTCTACTACATCACCTTGATGAACGAGAACTACCACCACCCGGCGATGCCCGCGGGCGCTGAGGAGGGGATCCTGCGAGGCATGTATCTGGTGCGCGAGGGCGCAAAGCGCTCGGGCAAGCCGCGGGTCCAGCTGCTCGGTTCGGGCGCGATCCTCCGCGAGGTGATGGCGGCGGCCGATCTGCTCGGCTCCGATTGGGGCGTTGACGCGGACGTGTGGAGCGTGACCTCGTTCACGGAGCTGCGCCGCGACGGGATCGAGGTCGAGCGCTGGAACATGCTGCACCCGGCGGCTCGAACGGCGCGGCGGGCATACGTCACCGAGGTCCTGGACGGTCGCCGCGGACCGGTCATCGCCTCGACCGACTACATCCGCGCGTTCGCCGATCAGATCCGGCAGTGGGTCCCGGGTTCCTACCGCGTGCTCGGGACCGACGGCTTCGGTCGCAGCGACTATCGGCGCTCGCTGCGGCGGTTCTTCGAGGTCGACCGCCACTACGTGACCGTCGCCGCCCTCAAAGAGCTTGCGGACGCCGGAGAGCTCGACCAAGCGCGCGTGCAGGAAGCGATCGAGCGCTACGGGATCGATCCCGAGGCCCCGATACCGACGAGCGTGTGACGCGGAGCACCCTCGACGCAGCCACTCCCGGCGCCCGCCAGGCAGGGTCGCGACGCTCGTTGCAGTGCCTGGTGGTACCGATCCGGATAGCGCCGCGCGAGGAAGGGTGACGTCACGAGGTGCCGGGAACGCCGAGGATGCTCCGCGCCTCGCGGATCATCTGCTGGGTAAATCCCCATTCGTTGTCGTACCAGGCCATCACCTTGACCAGCGTGCCGTCCACGACCATCGTCAGCTCGAGGTCGACGACGGCCGCGCGGGGATCGCCGATGATGTCGGCGGATACCAGCGGGTCCTCCGAGACACCGAGGATGCCGTCGTAGCGGGGCGTTGCGGCCTCTTGCCGGAATGCGTCGTTGACCTCTTCGGTCTTTGTCGGCTGGCTGGCCACGAACACGATGTCCGCGACCGAGCCCACCGGGATGGGTGCGCGGACCGCGATCCCGTCGAATCGTCCCGCGAGCTCTGGCACGGCGCGGGTAGTGGCCCGCGCCGCGCCGGTCGACGTCGGCACCAGGTTGGCCGCCCCTGCCCGCCCACGCCGGAAGCTGCTGCTCGGCCCGTCGACCAACCGCTGGCCTGCGGTATAGGCGTGGACCGTCGTCATCACCGCACGCTCGACCCCGAACCGCCGGCGGGCCACCTCGATCACGGGCGTGATGCAGTTCGTCGTACAGCTCGCACACGAGATGATCTGCGGCCTGCCGTCCGCTCGGTTCACGCCGTGCACGACGGTGGGGATGTCGTCCGACTTCGTCGGAGCGGACAGGATCACGTACGACGCGCCAGCCCGAACGTGCTTCTCCAGCATCTCGGCGGTGGTGAAGACGCCCGAGCACTCGAGCACCAGGTCGACCCCAAGGTCAGCCCACGGCAGCTTCGCCGGGTCAGGCTCGGCGAGGACGGGGATCCGCTTCCCAGCTAGGACCAACGCTCCCTCTACGGCGCTGACGTCGCGGTGGTAGCGCCCATAGACGGTGTCGTACTTGATCAAGTACGACAGGTTCTCTGCATCCACGATGTCGTTGACCGCGACGAGGTCGAGGCCGTCGGCATCCATCAGAATCTTGAGCGCCGCCCGACCAATCCTCCCCAAACCGTTGATCGCCACGCTCGGCATTTCATCTCACCACCTTCGGGTCGTTAGCCCGCGGCCAAGTTCCCAGGGGCCAGGCCATTACGAGCGACTTGTCCAGGATCTGGGTCCGAGTTAGCCGCCTAGCCTCCCGGCGGTGGGGTCCTCATCGGACCGCAGGCCGTGTTGACGCCCTTGCGTGGGGTCTTCATCGGACCGCTGGCCGTATTGGCGCCCCTGCGTAGGGTCCTCGTCCGGCCGCTGGCCGTGTTGGCGCCCCTGTGTCGGGTCGTCGTCGACCGTCTCCCTCGCTTCTAAATGATTTCGCAGCATGGTTCGGTTCCTTTCTGCGCGGCGCGTTGCCCATGGATTTCCAGGCGCCTGCGGTGCCCGCGTGCTGAGAGCGGGTCGAGCATCCTGCGTTCCCACTGCAGGCGTGCCACCCCGCCGCCGGCGATCAGCACCTAAAAGTGGCTGGAGGGTCATACCTACCTAGCGTCGTGCCGTGCCGGCATCTTACGAGGGAGAGATCGGGTGTCACCGCGTTTCGCGGCCGGCGTCTGTGCCGATCACCAGCGCGGCTCGACCGATCGTACGGCCGCGGGGAAACAGTCGCTCGGGGTAAGGCTTGCGCCGGGACATGACGCTAGAGAAGCGTCAAACATCCATCTTCGACCCGGAGGCCGCAATGCGACTGAACTATCAAGAGGTGCTACCTGACGCGCTGAAAGCAATGCTTGGCCTCGAGCGCGCCGCGAACAGCGGTCTGGACGATCCGCGGTTGTTGGATCTGGTCAAGATCAGGGCCTCGCAGATCAACGGCTGCGCGCACTGTGTCCACCTTCATACCGCCGAGGCGCGGGAGGCTGGTGTGACCGATGAGCGCCTGGACATGGTCGCGGTCTGGCGCGAGGCAGACTGCTTTGGACGGGCCGAGCGTGCCGCACTCGCCTGGTGCGAGGCACTCACGCTGCTGCCGACCGCTGGCGTGCCCGATGAGCTCTATGACGAGCTTTCAGAGCACTTCACCTCGGAGCAGACCGTCGCGCTCACGCTCGCGATCGTCGCGATCAACGGCTGGAATCGACTGAACGTCGGCTTCCGTACGCCGGTGTCGGACGCGACGAGAGCCGACTACTCGCAGGCCGCCTGACCGCCGCGTCGCGGCCGGGGCGGCGAGCGGTGGCGTCGGATTAGCCAGCTTGGCGCCTGCGCTGGAGCTGGCCGGCCCGGTGATCGGAGTCGCGATCGCCAGGCCTTGGGAAACCACCATGGGAATGTCATCTAAGAGCTATCGTCGCTCCGTGCGGGACGCGGGCTACCTTCCGCTTCGCGAGTACGCGGCGGTTGGCGATGGGCGCACGGTGGCCCTGATCGCGAGCGACGGGTCACTCGATTGGCTGTGCCTGCCAGACCTCGACTCCCCGAGTGCGTTCGGCGCGATGCTCGATGCCGAAAACGGGGGCAGCTTCAGCCTGGCTCCCGAGGCTCCATTCACCGTCACCCGGCGCTACCTGCCGGATACCAACGTGCTGGAGACCACGTTTCAGACCGACGACGGCGCGGCGCGCGTAACCGACGCGATGCTGCTGCCCAGCTCTGGGCTCTCGCCCGCCCGCGAGTTGGCTCGACAGGTCGAGGGCGTGTGGGGGTCGGTGCCGATGGGTTGGCGGGTCGAACCGGAGTTCGAATACGGAGGTCGGCGCGCTCGGATCGCACGGCATGGCGACAGGTCGGTCGCGATGAGGGGCAAGGTCGCGCTGGCCGTGTCCACTTGGGGAGCCGGTGAGCCGATCCTGGACCGGAGTTCGATCAGCGGCAGCTTCGCCGCAGTGCCCGGTCATGTGGCGTTGCTGGTTCTGAGCACCGCCTACCGGGAGCCGCTTGTCTTCCCGTCCCGAACCGAGGTGGAAACTCGCCTACAAGAGACGATCGCGTTCTGGCGTAAATGGGCCGCGGATCGGACGTATGCCGGCCCGTGGCGGGACGCCGTGATCCGCAGTGCGCTGGCTCTGAAGCTACTCATCCACTCGCCCTCCGGAGCGATCGCGGCGGCGGCGACCGCGTCGCTGCCCGAGCAGATCGGGGGCGAGCGCAACTGGGACTATCGCTTCTGCTGGGTGCGCGACTCCGCGTTCACGCTGCACGCGCTGATGCAGCTCGGCTGCCCGCGCGAGGGCGACTCCTTCTTCTGGTGGCTGCTGCACGCATCACAGTTGACGCATCCGCGGCTGCGCGTCCTCTACCGCCTCAATGGCGGGGAGCGTGCCCCGGAATCCACGCTCGATCTGGTTGGTTACCGCGGTTCGACCCCGGTGCGAGTCGGCAACGGTGCCGCCGGTCAGGAGCAACTCGACATCTACGGCGACCTGATGCAGACCGCCTGGATCTACTCGGTCGCGGCCGGAAGGCTCGACTCAGATACCGGCCGTCGCCTGGCGCAGATCGCCGATCTCGTATGCGAGCTGTGGCGCCAGCCCGACTCCGGCATCTGGGAGGTGCGCAGCGAGCCGCTTCACTTCACCCACTCGAAGATCATGTGCTGGGTGGCTCTCGACCGGGCAGTGCGTCTCGCCGAGGAGGGCCACATCCCGCGAGCTCACACCGCGAAATGGCGTGCGGAGGCCGACGCGATCTGTGCATTCGTCGACGAGCGCTGCTGGTCGGAGGAGCGTGGTAGCTACGTGCGATCGGCAGACAGCCGCGAGCTCGACGCGAGTCTGCTGCTTGGCGCCCTGATGGACTTCCCCGCGCGGCGAGATCCTTTGATGACCGCGACGACCGCGGCAATCCGGCGCGAGCTGGGACACGGCCCGCTGCTGGATCGCTACGCCGGCGAGGATGGCCTCGCCGGCGGCGAGGGAGCGTTCCTGTGTTGCTCGTTCTGGCTGGTTGATGCGCTCGCCCGGGCGGGAAACATCGACGAGGCGGCAGAGTTGATGGAGCAACTCCTGGCGCTCGCGAACGACGTCGGGCTCTACGCCGAGGAAGTGGATCAGGACAGTGGTGAATTCCTGGGAAACCTCCCTCAGGGCCTGGTTCATCTCGCGCTGATCAACGCGGCGGTCTCGGTGAGCAAGGCGCGGCCGGCATGAACGTCTGGGGCGCTGTAGCCGGCGGCTTCGTGGGCACGCTTGTCCTTACCACGGCGCTGAGCGCCGCCGGGGAGCTCGGGCTCACGCGCATGGATCTCCCCTTTCTGCTGGGGACTATCGTCTCGGCTGATCGGGCACGAGCGAAGGCGCTCGGCTACGTGATGCACTTCGTGGTCGGATTGCTCTTCGCGATGCTTTACCTCGCGATCTTCTCGGCGATCGGCCACAGCGGATGGTGGCTGGGAGGCGCGTTCGGGCTCGTCCACGCCCTGTTCGCCGGCACCGCACTGGTCAATGTCCTGCTCCCGGTGATCCATCCACGGATGGGCAGACCTTCGAGTGCTGCCGCCGACCGGCCGCTGCTGGAACCCCCGGGATTCATGATGCTGAACTACGGCCGCCGCACTCCGCTGGCGACGATCCTCGCCCATGTCGTGTACGGAGCGATCGTGGGGGGCTTCATCTCGCTCGGGTGAGACCGCCGGCAGCGCGCCGAGAAGGTAGCGAGCCGCGCTACGTCATGCATCCGCAGGTGTGCTGACGATGGGTCGACGGGCGCTATCCGCGCGGCGCGGTGGATGCCACGACGCCCGGCTTGCTCTCGATGCAGCCGAGCAGCTGTCGGTAGGAGTCGCAGAACGATTGCACGCCTTCGCGTTCGAGCTCTGTCGTTACCCCGTCAAGGTTGATCCCGGCGCGTGCGAGTTCGGCCAGGACCTGCTCCGGCCCGGCCGGGTCGACGTCGAGCGTTGGTGCGATCTCGCCGTGGTCGGCGAATGCACGTAGCGTCGGCTCGGGCATTGTGTTGATCACGTCGCGGCCGATCAGCTCGGAGACGTAGAGCACGTCGGAATACGCCGGGTTCTTGGTTCCGGTGCTGGCCCAGAGGGGGCGTTGCGTTCGGGCTCCGAGCGCCTCCAGTCTCTCCCACTCGGAGCCGGTGAACTTGGTGAGATAGCGCTGGTAGGCGATGCGGGCGCTGGCGATGGCGACCTGCCCGCGCAGCGGTGATCGTTCGGTCAGCTGGCTGTCGACCTTGGTGTCGATGCGCGAGAGGAAGAACGACGCGACCGACGCCATCCCAGCCAGCGGTTCGCCGGCCTTCGCGCGCGCGGTCAGGCCGCGCAGGTACGCGTCGATGACCTGCTCGTAGCGCTCGACGGCGAATAGCAGTGTGATGTTGACGTTCACGCCGCGGCGGGTGAGCTCCTCGATCGCCGGCAGCCCCGCCGCGGTGCCAGGAACCTTGATCATCACGTTTGGCTCTCCCAGCCGCTGCCACAGGTCGGAGGCTTGGGCGATCGTGGCCTCGGTGTCGTCGGCGAGGTCGGGGGTGCACTCGAACGAGATGAACCCGTCGCGCCCATCGCTCGCGTCGTAGGCCGGGCGGAGCTCCCGGGCGGCCGCGCGAACGTCGTCGAGCGCGAGCGTGAAGAACAGCTCCTGCGCATCGCGCGTGCCTCCGGAGACGACGCTACGAAGCTGCTCGTCATACAGGTCAGAGCCGGTGATCGCCTTGGCGAAGATGGTCGGGTTCGAAGTCGCGCCCGTGACGTTGTAATCGCGGATCAGCGATGCGAACTCGCCGCTGTCGAGCAGCTCGCGCGAAAGCGTGTCCAGCCAGATGGAGACGCCCGCGTCGTGCAGCTGCGCAAGCTTGAGGTTGGGTGCCATGTCATGCCTCCAGTCGGCTTCAACTCGCGGGTTGGCCGATTAGCGACTCGAGCGGCGTATCGGAGTCGGTGAGCGCAGCGACATCGACGGCTCGGCGCGAGCGGATCAGCGCTTGGACGTGCTCGTTGACGTCCCACACGTTGACGTTCATGCCGGCGATCACACGGTCATCTTGCAGCCAGAAGGCGATGAACTCGCCGGCGTCGCGGTCGCCGCGGAACACGACCTCGTCCCATTGCCGGGCGTAGCCCGAGTACTCCATGCCGACGTCGTACTGGTCTGAGAAGAAGTAGGGGATCCGATCGAAGCTGACCGGCTCGCCGAGCATCGCCCGTGCGGCCGCCGGACCCTGGTTGAGCGCGTTTGCCCAGTGCTCCACCCGAATCCGCTCACCGAAGAATGGATGCGATGCCCGCGCGATGTCGCCGGCCGCGAACACGTTCGGCGCGGAGGTCCGGAGCCGCTCGTCGACGACCACGCCATTGTCGATGGCCAGTCCAGCGTCCTCGGCCAGCTCGACGCGCGGTACCACGCCGATCCCGACCACCACGAAGTCGCAGTCGACCGCCCGGCCACCGGCGGTGCGCACGCGAGACACCGCGCGGTCGCCTTCGAACGATTCGACGCCGTCGCCAAGCAACAGCTCGACCCCGTGCTGTGCGTGGATGTCGCGATAGAACGCGCCGATTTCCGGGCCGAAGATCCGCTCGTTCGGCAGCGCGAGGGGGTCGATCACTGTCACCTCGAGCCCTCGCTGGCGGGCGGAGGCTGCGAACTCACTGCCGATCCAGCCCGCCCCCACCACCACCGCGTGACCGCCGGCATCGATCCGGTCACGCAGCTGGTCGCAGTCGGCCAGCGAGCGCAGGTAATGCACGCCCGTTAGATCCGCGCCGGGAATCGCGATCCGCCGTGGCTCCGCGCCTGTCGTCAGTAAAAGGCGGGCGAATCCCAGCTCGCGGCCGCCGGCGAGCGTGATCCTCGATGCGCTGGGGTCGATCGTGGCCACCGTGGTGCTGGTGAGGAGATCGATCTCGTGCTCGGTGTAGAAGTTCGCGTCGTGCACGTAGGCCTTCTCGCGCGGCGATTCGCCCCGGAGATAGTCCTTGGTCAGCGGCGGGCGCTCATAGGGCCGCTCGGGCTCTGCGCCGATCAGCACCACGCGGCCGTCGAAACCTCGGTCGCGCAGTTCCTCGGCGGCCTTCGCCCCGGCCAGACTCGCTCCGACGATGATGAAGGTCTGCTCGCTCATCTTGTTCTCCCTCCGGTCAGGCTCAGAAATTCCTCGCGCGTGCGCGGGTCCTCACGAACGAGCCCATGCAACGCCGAGGTGACGGTTTTGGCGCCGGGCTTCTGCACCCCGCGCAGCGACATGCAGAGATGCTCTGCCTCGAGCACCACCCCTACTCCCTTGGGTTGCAGCTGCTGCTGCAGCCACCCGGCGATCTGGATCGTCAGCCGTTCCTGCAGCTGCAGGTCGCGAGCGAAGAGATCGACCACGCGGGCGAGTTTGGAGAGACCGAGGATCCGATCGGCAGGCAGATAGGCGACGTGCGCCACCCCGTAGAACGGAAGCACGTGGTGCATGCACAGCGACTGAAACCGGATGTCCCGGACGACGACGAGCTCGTCGTAGCCCTCGTCGTTCGGAAACGTCGTCATGGTGAATGGCTCGGGGGTGAGCAGCTCAAGGTACGCGGTGGCCATCCGTCGGGGTGTCTCTCGTAGCCCCTCACGGTCGAGATCTGCGCCGAGCGCGATCAGCAGGTCGCGGGTGGCGCGTGCGACGGCCGCTTCGTTGACCGAGCGGCATTCGGGGAGCGCGGGCCTCACCGAGCCCCGACCGAGTCCTTCGCGGGCCGGGGTGAGCGTAGGGCGTATGGATGTTCGGGTCATGTCTTTCCTTAGCGCCGGGGCCGCGGCTTTCTCTTACCTCGGCCAATTGCGGCGGCTATCTGTGGCCGGCGCGGGTTGAGCGGACAGACCTGACCGCGACTCAACCCTCGCCAGGTCGATGCGAGCTCGCGCGGCATCGGCACCGTCTGCGGATGCGGCGCGAGGAATGCGTCGGTTGACCGCGCGCGTGCCGGTAGCGTAAGAACCGGGCGCTGAGCGACGCCAGAGGTACAACCGAAGTCCACTTTTTTGTAAAGGAGACGGCAATGTCAGTCGCAACGCTCAAAGCGCCCACTCACGAGCGATCCAGGTCCAAGCACGCGGTCGAGCGCTTCAGGAGCGATCCTGCTTACCAGGCGTTCGTGCTTCTGCGCGTCGGCTTCGCCGCGCTGCCGATCGTGATGGGCCTGGACAAGTTCTCCAACACGCTGGTCAACTGGGAGCACTACCTGGCTCCCTGGATCCAGGATCTCAGCCCATTCAGCGCGGTCGGCACTATGCACGTGGTCGGGGTGATCGAGATCGTGGCCGGCATCGCGGTCGCCATCAAGCCGCGCTACGCCGCGTACATCGTCGCTGCCTGGCTGGCCGGGATTGTTATCAACCTGCTCAGCTACTCCGGCTACTACGACATCGCGCTGCGTGACTTCGCCCTGATGCTGACGGCCCTGACGCTCGGGCGTCTCGCGTCGAAGTACGACCCCCCAGGATTCCAGAACCTCAAGAACCTGATCCGCCGCTAACCAGTGGCGCTCATGCAGATGCCCCGGTAGGCGCCAGCCGACGGCGCCTACCGGCCGTTCAGGGACCCGGAAGGCCCGTCACCTCTCAGCGCACCCATCGAAGCCGTGCGCTTCAGCAGATCGTCCCCAAAATCCGGAAAGCCGACATGACCCACAAGACGCTCGACCCCAATTACCACTCCGTAGCTGAGCTCGCCGCGAACGGTGAAGCCCGTGATGAATCGTCCAGGTTCGGCAACGTGCTGATCGGTGTTGATGGAAGTCCTGCCGGCCGTGACGCAATCGCGCTTGGCGCCATGCTCCGCAGTCCGCACGGCAGATTGACGTTGGCACATGTCTCCGTCACCAACCTTGTGTCCGATCTGAGCTCTGACACCAAATCTGCGAGGGCCGATGCGCGAGACATGCTCGAACGCGAGCGCGCGCAGGCGGGCGTGATCGTCCAGGTGAGAGTTATCGCATCCCGGTCTGTGGGTCGCGGTCTGCATCAGCTCGCCGAGGAATCCGCCGCGGATCTGTTGGTCGTCAGCTCTTGCCGCCGCGGAATGCTCGGCCGCGTGTTCATCGGCGACGACGCGCGCTCATCCCTAAACGGCGCCTCGTGCGCGGTCGCGGTCGCGCCGGATGGCTACGCCGAATCGACCGCGAGCCCCAAGACGGTCGGTGTTGCGTACAACGGAACCACTGAAGCCGACGCGGCGCTTGCGGTCGCCCGGAGTTTGGCTGCACGGTACGGAGCGACCGTTTGCGCGCTGGCGGTCGTCACTCCCATCCCCGGAGGCCTTGGGTATTGGGAAGCTTTCGACCCAGCCTGGGGCACGCCGATCGAGGTGGCGCGGACGAGCCGCCGACGAGCGACTGCAAGCGCTCGACGGTGTCGAGGGTAGGGTTGCGACAGGCAGCCCAAGCGAAGCGCTGGCCGAATTCGGAACCGAGGTCGACCTACTCGTGGTCGGCTCGCGCAGCTACGGCCCGCTACGGCGAATGATGCTCGGAAGCACCTCGCTGCGCCTCGCGCGCACAGCCCGTTGCCCATTGCTCGTGCTGCCGCGTCCGGTCGCGGTCGGTCACGAGCAGGACGAGGGGCTGGTGCGTCTGAGGAGCGTTCGCAACAGTTCGACCAGGAGGAGCTCGTCGCGATTCCCGGTCGGGACGGGCGCGCGGCCACGTGCGCCGCGATGATCGCGAGCGTGGCGCGGAGACGAGCTGTTCACGGCGACGGTGCGCGCCCCTGTCAATCGACGGACAAGCGTTTACGCGGCGTCAGCGGCCAGTGCGATCAGGTCCTGGCGCCGAACGAATCGGCCTTCATCATCGAAGTAGAACACGATCGTCGGCACGGTTGTGTGCGTGCGTACCCAGTCGACGAGCCGGTGCTCACGCCAGTTCTCGTTGCGACTGCCAGGTGCATGGAGTCTCAGCAGAATGAGATCAGCGCTGAAGCCGTCCAGAGCGTCGGCGATCGCAGTGACTTGGTCCTCATCTCCCACCGTTCCGTCTGACTCCAGGCCGCTTGCGTCCATGTGGTTGAAGACCGTCCGAAGGCGCTCGTCGGCGGACACGCGCGCGCCGTCGATGTCGCCGGTTAGCGATTGCAGCCAGGTTGTCAACGCTGGGGCCACGACGTACACCTCGTCTGCCCGCTCGATCTGTTCAAGGATCGGCTGAGGCACCTCATTGGCGGAGGCCAAGGTCTCATCCGTCACGACCAGTACACGCCTTGCCATCCTGCCCCCGTCGCTTCCAAGTGGCGCGTCGGCTCGCCGTCGCCGGAGGGCAACCGCTGGCGATCCCGCGGTTGCGGCGATCGTGGTGCGGGCGGCGGCTTGGCGAGAAGTTGCCGGCGTGCTTCGCGGCGACAAGCTCCTGACGGGCAGCGCGTCGCGATCTGCGAGCGAGCGGTGGCGGCCAGCCATCACCTGCGCGATCGTCAGCACCACGATGGCGGTCATGATCACGTGGATCGAAAACGCGAGACCGAATACCCACCATTCGCCGAGCAGCGCGATGAGCACGACAGCCGCGGTTGAGGTCAGTGCGGCGACGATGAAAACGAGGAACAGGAGGAGCCCATCGCCGTCGTCATCGCCGGAAGCCGGGCGTCGCGGGTCGGCCGGGTCCGGGGTGACCCTGTGCGGTGACTGCTGAAATGGTGTCATGGTCATATGTTCATCCCGGGACGGCGGCTTTGGAATGGTGATAAGTCCCCATATCCGACCAGCGGTTGATCTGGGTCGTAGATTCGTTTGACGTGCACGTCGGTCTGCATCGCGCTCACTCACCGGGGTATGTGACGACCCGGCCCCAGAGGCTCTTGGTGCCCCAGATCCCGCGGCGCAGGCATTCGAGTTGGACGATCTGCGAGTGGTCGACGAACAGGTTGACCTCGGGGCCGTAGTTCTTTACGTACCAGCCGAACACCTCGGGGTCGGCGGCCTCGAACATCACCCTTTCGAGGCCCAGCTCCCGCGCGATCGTCGCGACGACGTCGGTGCGCCACGTCGTGACCTCCTCGGTAATTCCCTCCGACTCGATCATGATCATGTACGCGCCCGCGTCGAGGCAGCGGCGCGCGAGGTCGATCGCGTAGCCGACGTCGCGGGTACCCTCCTGCTCGAGCTCCGCCGGCGTAGTCGCACCGCCCGCGCCGAACTGGATCCCGACCTCCGGCTTGGCCTTCAGGCCTGCGCGCTGGACGCGCTCGACCAGGCGCAGCATGTCGTCGGTCGGGATGCTGATGAAGCCAGCGGAGATCTCGAGGATGTCGAACCCGATCCGGGCGACCTCGTCGATGTAGCGCTCGACCGCGTCGGGCCCCTGGGTGAGGACGTGCTCGATGAATCCGCCGGTCGAGACGAGCACGTCGTGCTCATGGCAGGTCTCGATGATCTCGCCCAGTGTGCGTTCGGACATCAGCGTGAACGAGCCGCCGGCGAACTTGAGCGCGTCGACATGCTCGCCCATCGTCTCGAGCACGTCCTTCAGATAGCGCGGTCCCATGACCGAGTAGTAGGGGCCGCGGATTTCTGTCACCCCGCGCGTGCGCGGCTTGGGCGGGCGGTGGCTGGCGTGAAGGAACGAGAACGCCAGCTCGTCTATGGGTGTCAATGTCTGGGGTGTCATCTCACGCCTCTTTCGTGTGTCAGTCCAGGTAGGAGTGCGCTGTGCGCAGGTAGCCGATCACGGATGGGTCATCGGATTGCAGGCGTTCGAGCGGCTCGCCCGTGCAGGTGCAGAGGTCGACGACTACGCGTTCGCGTGATATGTCGACGACCCGCCAGCTGGCACCGGACAGCGTCCAGCGCTCCAATCCGTCGATGGTCAGGGTTTCGGTGCTCATCATCTCTCCGATCAAATCTGGGGCGGGGCGCAAGCGAGCAGGCGCGTCAGGTCCTCCACCGGGAGCTGGTCCAGGTCTTCGACCGCGGCCTGGATCTCCGCGCGCAACTCGGGCCCCAAGTGAGTCTCGGCGAGCCGCTCGAACTTCGCGGCCACCAGGTCCCGGCTCATCGGCCGGGTGTGGAAGCCCTCGTAGTCGTGCTGCTCGCGCTCGAGCACCCGCCCGTCGCGGAGGCTTACCCTGACGCGAGCGCTGTGGCGCTCGGGAAAACGCCTTGAAAGTTCGGGGTCCGGGCGGACCTCGACCCGGCGCAGCAGCTCTTGCACGTCGCCGGCGGCTATCCGGTCAGGCAGGTACTGCTCGGGCAGCACCTGGCCGTCCAGTAGTGCGACCGCGAGCAGATAGGGCAGCGAGTGGTCGGCCTCTTCCTTGGAGCGCACGTGGTGCTTGTCGCCCTCCTCGCCGCCGCCGATGATGTCGTAGGCGACCTGGAAGGTGTCCAATTCGATCCGCTCGACGTCGCTGCCAGTCAGGCCGTGCTCGGCGCGCAGCGCGAGCAGCGCCTCGATCGCGGACTGCGAGTGGATCTCGGCGTTGTAGCGCTTGAGGATCGTGCGCCGAACCGACTCGAGGTCCTCTCGTTGCCAGTCGATCGCGAACGGGCCTGCGATCGCATCGATGAAGCCCTTGTTGCCTTCGAACACCTCTCGCGGGCCGGTGATGCCGCGCGCCGCCAGAAACGCGGCGTGGGTCGCCGCGAACGCGGTCGCCGGGTAAGCGAGCCCTTTCCAGTGTGATAGCTCGCCCGTCCGCGTCACGCGCAGAGCGTTCAGCGAGGTGCCCGCGATCGCGATCGCGTTCGCGGTGTGCCCCTCGTCGAGGCTGAGCGCTCGGGCGACGCCGGCCGCAACGGCGTAGGCGCCTTGCGTCGTGTGGTCGAAGCCCTTGGCACGCACGGGAGCGACTTCGGACAGGCGGTTCTGGACCTGGTAGGCAACCGCCAGCGCCGTCAAAAGCGTGCGACCGTCGGCGTGTGCGTACTCGGCGGCCGCCAAGACCGGCGCGAGGTTGTCGCTCGGGTGGCAGGTCTCGCCGGGCGCCAGATAGGAGTCGTTGAAGTCCAGATAGCGGACGAGGGCGCCGTTGTAGAGTGCCGCGCGGTCGGGGGCGCTGCGACCGCCGCCGATCAGGGCGGCCAGCGGCGCTCCACCGAACTCGTGCACCTGCTCGCGGATCATCCGCGCCGGCTCGCCGCCGAGCGCGCCGAGCGCCACGCCGAGCGAGTCGAGCACCCGGAGCTTGAGCTGCTCCCGGGCCGGCTCGGAGATGTCGTCCCAGCGCGAGCGGGCGACGAACCGGGCGAGTTGCTCGACCCGAGTTGGGCATCGGTCACGCGAGGTTTGGCGCGCGTTCGAGACGGGAGCCGAGTGTGATGTCCAGGTGCTCATGTCGAAGCACGTGCCGTCCGCGCGAGGGGCGCGGCTTCCCGTACCTGCACGGAGCCGACTTCGTAGCTCACCTCGGGCGCGAGGGCGCGGCCAATGAAGCAGCGATCATGTGCCAAGCGGGCCGCTGCTTCGTACTCTGGCTGACGCGTGAGGTCACCGCCCAGGATCGTGGGACGGACGACGATGCCCGCGAAACGGGCGCGCCCTGGGAGACCGGTCACGGTCCCGCTCGCGTCCACCGCCAGCGAGTCGACCGGAAGCTTGGCGCGATCCAGTGCTGCGGACAGCGTCGCCGTGTAGCACGACGACACGGCGCTGACCAGCAGCTCCTCGGGGTTCGTGCCCACGCCACGGCCGCCCATGGTCTGCGGAGCGGAGAGCTCGAGCGAGAGGTCGTCGGTCAGTATCACTCCCGCGCCGCCGCGTCCAGTTCCTGACCATCTCAATTCGATCTGAAAGCGCAGGTCGTTCATCGGCGTCGTCTCCTCTGTCTTGTTCTCTCTCCTAGCGTGTGGGAGGCCGAGCGTTCTTACCTCGCGGTGTAAGCACCGCTGCTACCTCGAGCAGGGCGCCGCCGGAGGACGGCATACCGCCGTCCTCCGGCGATCAGCGCGTCCGATCGGGCTATGCGCCGATGCGCTGCTTGCCGCCGAGCATCCCGTGCGGGTCGAGCACGTACTTCGTGCTCTTTCCCTCGTCGAACGATCGGTAGCCTTCCGGCGCTTCGTCGAGCGGAATCACAGTGGCGTTCACTGCCTTGGCTATCTGGCAGCGCTCGTTGAGGATCGCGTTCATCAGCTGGCGGTGGTAGCGCATCACCGGGCACTGGCCCGTCGTGAACGAGTGCGACTTGGCCCAGCCGAGCCCGATCCGGATCGACAGACTGCCCTCCTTGGCCGCCTCGTCCTTCGCGCCGGGATCCCCGGTCACATAGAGGCCAACCACCCCCAGCTGACCGGCCTCGCGGGTGACCTGCATGATCGAGTTGAGCACGGTGGCCGGCGCCTCCTCGGCGCCATGGCCGTGGCCCCTGGCCTCGAACCCCACGGCGTCCACGGCGCAGTCGACCATGCGCTCGCCGACAATCTGCTCGATCTGGTCGGGCAGCGGGGTCTCCTGCGACAGGTCGACGGTCTCGCAGCCGAAGCTGCGGGCCTGCTTCAGGCGCCCCTCGTTCATGTCGCCGACGATCACCACCGCGGCGCCCAGCAACTGCGCAGCGTGCGCCGCCGCGAGACCTACGGGGCCGGCTCCGGCGATGTACACCGTGGAGCCGGTGGTCACTCCCGCCGATACGCAGCCGTGATAGCCGGTCGGGAAAATGTCCGAGAGCATCGTCAAGTCGAGGATCTTCTCGAGCGCCTGCTCCTTGTCGGGAAACTTGAGCAGGTTCCAGTCGGCGTAGGGCACCATCACGTACTCCGCCTGACCGCCGATCCAGCCGCCCATGTCCACGTAACCGTAGGCCGAGCCGTACCCGCTGGGATTGACGTTCAGGCAGACGCCGGTGTTTCCCTCCTTGCACATGCGGCAGCGACCGCAGGCGATGTTGAACGGCACTGAGACGAGATCGCCCGTCTTGATGAACTCGACTCCGGGACCGACCTCGATCACCTCGCCGGTGATCTCGTGCCCGAGGATGAGGCCCGACGGGGCGGTCGTGCGGCCGCGGACCATGTGCTGGTCCGATCCGCAGATGTTGGTCGCCACGATCTTCAGGATCGCGCCGTGCGGCGTCTTGCGCCCGACGTTCGCCGGGTCGACGCCCGGGCCGTCCTGCAACTCGAGCTTCGGGTAGTCGATCGTCTGCACCTCGACCTTGCCCGGCTCTATGTACGCAACTGCCTTGTTACCGGCCATGGGGCCGTCTCCTTTCGGTTGTGATTCTCGGGTCCGCTGCTCCCTGCTCGTCGACTGGGAGCAGGCGCCGGCGCCGAAATGACGAGTAAGGCCGTACCGGCGGACTCGGCGAGCGAACGCGACCGAGGTCGGCGCACTCGCTGGCTCGAGTTGACGCTCGGAGGGGCAACTCGTCGTCATAACCCGCCAGCGTCGCTCCGCGCGAAGCTCTTACCTCTGAACCTGGCCGAGGCCGGGCGTCGTCGCACGATCTGACGCTCAGGCCGCGACGAGGTTGGCCCTGAGCTTGCGGCGGGCGTCGTGGAGCGTCTTGTAGAGGGCGCCGGGGGTGGTGTCGAGGCGCCTTGCCAGATCTTTGGTCGGCACGCCTTCGATGGCCAGCGCGATCAGGACCTCCCGCTGTCGCGGGGTCAGGTCATCGGCGATCAGGACCGCCAGTGTCCGAGCGGTTTCCCTCGCGACGGCGCGCTCATGCGGTGACTCAACATTTACCGCCCACATTTGTGCGTGGTCGAATCCCTCGTCAGTGGGGAGCTCTCGAGCGTGGCCCCGGCGTCGTCGGATCTTGCCCGGGACCTCGCGCCGCACGAAGTTGCGCGCCCAGGTGGTAAACAGGCTGTCACCGCGGAACTGGTCGAGCTTGGCCAGAATCGCGACCACGGCGTCATCGGCGGCCTGCACGGCGAGATCGTCTAGATCGATGCCAGACGGATGAGCCAGCGACGCCGTCCGCCGCCCCACTTCGAACCGGGCCTCGCGCAGCAGTAGCGCGTGCAGGCGCCCGATCGCCTCCTCGCGGTGCAGGCTGTGCGAGTCGAGCGCGTCGAGCCAGGCGCGGGACCTCTCGTCTAGGCGGTGGGCGTCGATCGCCGCCCGATTGATCGTGGCGTCGGTTCGAACCTCGACGAGCGCGTCGGCGGCGAGCGGTGATTGCCCGTGGCGAATATCTTCGCCGGCGAGTCGACTGTGTCTGCACGACTGCCGTTGCCTAGCGAACTTGGCCCGGGCTGGGTGGATGCTGGTTGATGCGGACGCCGCGGCCATATCGCCTGCGCTCCTTCGGTTGCTTGGAAGCGACGCCGGGCAAGTCCACGGCGTCTGATCCGAGGGTCACATCCGTTCCGGGCCGCGGCCATGGGGACTTGTGCCCATATCCGGGCTGATCGATTGCACATGCGGCATGGTGCGCACACCTCAAGCGCTCCGACGCGGAGTTCCAGGATGGGAGGACGTGCGCCCGCGCGAACCACGCACCGCCGGCCGAAGGTAAGAGACACGGTGCGCTCGACGCAAGAGAGTCATGCAGGGTCGTGTCAACGATGTGCACGCAACCCGGTGATCCAACCCAAACAGGAGGTACCGATGCCGATCGCGACACGAGAAGCCGGGATCGTCTGGGAGGGAGCGTTGACGAGGGTAAGCGTGCCTGAGCTCGAGCCCGCGGGCTTCGAGCTACTCATCGCGCGCGCGGCCGATCTCTGCCCGGTGTCAAACGCGCTGCGCGGCAACGCCGCGACCGCTACATGTAGCGAGCTCGAGCAATGACCGGGCCCCCCGCCCGCGACGAAAGCCGCCGTGCGATGAACCGCAAGATGACAGATCGGAGTAAGAGATGAGTCACGTACTCGACACTGCAGTTGGCCGTCGCGGGAGCCCAGGCCACTCCGACTTGGTCGCCCGAATCGAACTCGGGAAGCCTCGAGACGCGCGGGGCCAGCAACACCGGCGGCGAGAGCCAGAGTCTGCGGTCATGGCCGACGCATCCGCGCTTCGGGTCCTGATTGCCGGCGGTGGCGTGGCCGGGCTGGAGGCGCTCTTGGCGTTACGCGACCTGGCCGGTGACCGCGTCGATCTGACGCTGCTCTCGCCAGACACCGACTTCGTTTACCGCCCGATGGCGATCGCCGAGCCCTTCGGCCGCGGCCGCGCGGACCACCACCCGCTCGGGGACATCGCCGACGACACCGACGCCGAGTTCATCCAGGACACGCTGGTCGAGGTCGACGCTGAGACTCGCGTTGCGATCACCGGCACGGGCCAGCGCCTGTCCTACGATGCGCTGCTGGTCGCAGTAGGCGCCGGCAGCGAGCCCGCCTTTCGCCAGGTGCTCACCTGGACCCCGGCTACCGACGCCGAGCCGTTCGGCGGATTGCTGCGCGATCTCGACGAGGGCTACCTCAAGCGGGTCGCCTTCGTCGTGCCGCCCGGCGTGGCGTGGGCACTGCCTGCCTACGAGCTGGCGCTGATGACGGCGTGGCAGGCGTGGGGCATGGGACACGACGATGTGCAGATCACGCTCTACACGCCCGAGGACGCGCCGCTCGGGCTGTTCGGCACGGCGGCCACGACGGCGGTGCGCCACGACCTCGAGGAGGCTGGGGTCGAGGCCGAGACCGGCGTGTACGTCGCCGAGGACCCGCAGGCGCCCGGCCGGCTCATCCTACATCCCGGCGAACGGCCGCTCGACGCGCAGCGAGTCGTCGCGCTCCCGCGCGCGGTCGGGCCACGCCTGGCCGGGCTTCCCACGAACGCTCGTGGCTTTATTCCCACCGACCTGCACGGCCGGGTGCCGGGCCTCGAGGCGGTCTGGGCGGCCGGGGACGCGATTGCGTTCCCGGTCAAGCAGGGCGGGCTCGCCTCCCAGCAAGCCGACGCGGCCGCCGAGTCGATCGCCGCCTATGCAGGCGTGGACATCGAGCCGCGGCCGTACCGCCCGGTGCTGCGCGGCATGATGCTCACCGGTCGCGGGCACGCCTGGATGCGTCACGAGCCCGCAGGCGGCGGCGAGGGAACGGCGGTGCGGCGCGCGTTGTGGTGGCCGCCGACGAAGATCGCCGGGCGCTACCTCTCCCCATACCTGGCGGCGCGCCACGGCACCGATGTCGTCGGCGCGGGCCCCCAACCGGACGGCCAGCCGGTCGACCTCGACCTCGAGCGCGATCTGCCCGCGACCGCCGACGCCCTGGGTCAAGCGGCGCGGCGAAACTCGAGCCCGGCGTCCGGCGCTAAGGCGGCGACTCACGTCTAACGGTCCGATCGCGATGCGCCCGCGCCACTGCGACGATCAGCGTGCGCGGCGAGGTCGAACACCCTGACCCGGCCGAGCGGTGCGGCATCCGGTCTCCTGCGCTCGGGGTCGTCATCCGCTCTTCCGCCCGTGCCCGAGCTACCGAGTCTGCGCGACGCCATCGCGGAGGGTCGCGCGCGCCGATCGCGCTCGCGCATCGCGCGGCGCACGGCGATGACGCGACGGCGTCGCACCAGCGGATCGACGCTCCCGGTTGTAGGAGGGCCAGCCGACAACGCACGTGTCGCAGAAGACGGGCCAGCTGAGATGGGGGTGCTCATATCTTCTCGGCGTCGATCCGCCGCCGAGCTCTTACCTCCGCTCGGCGAAAAGCGACCTCGCGCCTGTCTGCTCACGGTGTTCCGGCGCGCGGGCTCACCGCGCGGCCGGGCATCCACGCGCGTGACGTGCTCACTCGCCCGCTGAGTCGCGAGCGGCAGCTTGATCGCAGGTAAGACGTGCTCATGCACTCGACGCTAGGAAGATCATGCGCTTTGATCGTTTCCGACATTCTCGTCGCGCTTGCCTGCGAACCCCGTCCAAATCCCGCGCGAGCATGACCGCGCCCGATTCGTGGCTCACGAGGTGCCGGCGCACCTTAGGCGCGCGAACGCGCCGGAGCGCTACTACGTCGGCCGGCGCGCGAAGCGGACCGGCTTCACGCTCAGCCACGGAGACATCGCCGTGTGGCTGATGACAGCCGTTTGTGACGGCGATCCGTCTCCAGATGGCCCGGGGCCCGCGCGCCCGATCCGGTTGGGTCGTTGGACAACCGACTGGATTCGCCCGCGGCGGAGGCGCACGTGACTACCAAGCCGGGCGGCTCGGTTGGATCTCGCTCGCTGCGCGTGATGCCACGCGCACGCGGAAGCTGGATCGTCGCGACCGAGCAGGAGCACGTCCTGTCCGAGCATGCGACCGCGAACGAGGCGGAGACCGCGGCACTGGCTCGTCTGCGCGAGGACGAGGAGTTGCTCGTGTTTGATCGCTACCACCGCAGCCATCGGCGCGCTCGACCGCACGCGCCGGGCCGGCCGCGCCTGGATCGCGCCGGCGAGCGTCCGGTCAAGGCCATCTCTCCCAGGTAATGCCGACATCGACGTCGGACGCACGAGCCGCCGAGTCGGCGAAATTGGCCGGCTATCCGCGGCCGAGCTCGAGTCTCGACGCGCGCGTTCAGACATCCCGCGTCGAAGCCTCGAGCTCGACCCTACGCCCGTCGGCTGAGAAAGGCGCGTTCGGTTCAGACCAGGAAGAGCAGCATGAGTCCACCCGTGAGCCCGAAGAACACGACCGCCTCGGTGACGGCGAAGCCGATCCACATCACCTGCTGCAGGTCCTTCTTCACCTCCGGCTGCCGGGCGGTGGAGTTGATCACCGACATGAAGATCAGGCCGATGCCGATCGCCGCCCCGAACGCAGCCAGGCCCATCGAGAGCCCGAATCCGAGCCCCTTTCCGAGATTCGTCAGTGTGGCGATGTGCGGGATCATGAATTCCATATGCAACCAGTCCTTTCTCCTCGAAATGGGAACGTGAGAGCTTCAACGCTCCCTTGGGAATAAGGGTCGCAGGCCTGGCAGCATCCAGGAATGAGGTGAAACCTCCACTTCGACTCCGGTCGAACCTGTAGTCAGAACCGCGCGGTCCTAGCCGTTCCGACTACAGCGTGCTGCGCAGTCGGGCCTGGCCGCTCGCGCTGGCTGAGCCGCCGGTCGTGGTGCACCGGACGCTCGTGGCCGGGGAGCCGGACTCCGTTCCGGCCCCCCGGGGGTCAGGGAAGTGGGGGCACAGTTCCCTGACAGTCTCCGAGTGTTCGCTCTTCACGCCGTAAATGAAATGATTGTTTGCCCCCATTCACTCTGCGTGGCGTGGCGACGATGCGCGATGCGAGAGATGGGGAGTAACACGGATGGAAGGCAGCGCCTCTGAATGGGAGCCTTGGATATGAGGAAAGAACGAGGCGAAGCCTCGGCCCATAGAAGGAGGCTCACATGCTCACGCTCACCCGATCAGCCAGCGACGCTCCCACCACCGATCGCGTCGGGCCGCGGTCGGCTGTCGTCAGCGAGCTCATCGC
This sequence comes from Solirubrobacteraceae bacterium, assembly GCA_035252415.1. Classification (GTDB taxonomy): domain Bacteria; phylum Actinomycetota; class Thermoleophilia; order Solirubrobacterales; family Solirubrobacteraceae; genus Palsa-465. The sequence continues at coordinate 3,184 of DATFDC010000581.1, read as the reverse complement.
GGCCTATTGGCACGAGATCGAGACCGTGAGCGACCACGTTGCGTCGTCCACCAATCGTGACGGCATCAGTGGCGAACGGATCGCTCGCTCGGTCCGCGAGACGGTCGCATCCGACCTGGAACACGCGCAGCGGGTTGCCGTCCGCATCCGGCGGCTACACGCCCCCGCGCCCAGCCGCGACGAGTTCGTTACTCGGCAGCCTTCTCTGCGCCCGCCGGCCGAGCCACTCGACAACGCCTCACTGTTAAGTGGCCTTATCGAGGCAGAGACCGCCGCGACCAAGCGGTACCGGCGTGTCGCGGCTGCAGCGTCGGAAGCGCACGACTCGGTCACGCAGGATCTGGCGAAGCGAATCATTCGCGAGAAGGAGATCCGTTGTCAGTCGCTCGGGAGCCTCCTGCCGAACGACCAGCGGTCCTGAGCCTGGATCTCACATTCCTCATAGTGACAATGCCTTCTGCGCGGGCCCAGTGCTGCCCGTCATGGCTCAACCAGCCCGCGCCGAACCGCGTACCGAGTCAGGTCGACCCGACCGCGCATATCGAGCTTCGCGAGGACGTTGGCGCGGTGGCGCTCGACCGTCTTCTCGCTGATGATCAGGGTCTCCGCTATCTCTTTGCTGCTGTAGCCCTCGGCGATCAGCTTGACCACCTGCAGCTCGCGCACGGTCAGAGGATCCTCGGATGCTGCATCGGCCTCTCCTCGGCGCAGGTAGTCGCGAATCAGCGCGCTCGTCGCCCGGGGATGCAGAAACGGCTCGCCGCGCATCGTCGCGCGGCAAGCCTCGACGAGGTCGCGATCGGCGACGGTCTTCACGATATAGCCGGACGCGCCCGCCTTCAGCGCCTCGTAGAGGTATTGCTCGTTCTCGTGCATCGACAGGATCAGGATGCGCAGGTCCGGGCGCCGCCGAGACAGCTCGCGCGCGGCGTGTAAGCCGGTCATGCGCGGCATCGCGATATCGAGGACCGCGAGATCCACGTCCTCCTCGAGCGCGGTTCTCACCGCTTCGGCTCCGTCGCCCGCCTGCGCGACGACTTGCAGGTCAGGCTGCTCCTCGAGGAGCATGCGCAGGCCGTCGCGGACGACCGCATGATCGTCCGCGAGCAGGATCCGGGTCTTGGGCAGGCTCACGCTCCATCCTCGAGTGGAACCTCCGGCCGTACTACGCATCCGGTCGAGCCAATTCGGTTGCCCCGGTGTGCAGGCGTCAATTTGAAACACTCCCCGCCCGATCGGGCGCCTCGACCTTGCGGAGCATCACCCATAGACGCGACTCGAGCCCGGCTTCCGAAAGGCCCAAGGTGCGGGCGATCTCGCTCGGCTCGATCCCCGCGAGCAGGAGACCGAAGATCGCCTGCTCCTCGTGATCCAGGCGCTGGCGCAATGCGTTCCCGAGCCACTCGGGCACCGGCGGCAGCAGCACGTCACCGCTTGCGACGCGGCGGATCGCATCGCAGAGCTCCGACCCGAGGCCGCCCTTGCTGACGATGCCGTCGGCCTCGGCAACCACGGCGGCCGACGCAAGAAGACCATCTGTGTACGCCGAGTAGATCAGCACCGCCGGGGGTGCCGGGAGGCGCTTGAGCTTGCGGCTTACCCAGAGCCCGTTACGACCTTCGAGCTGGTAATCGACCACCGCCACGTCGATAGGCTCAGCCTCCGCTACAGACACCGCCTCCTCCGCCGTGGCGACGGCGGCGATCACCTCGAAGTCCGCCTGGTCATCGAGCAGCTGCTGCAGGCCGGCGCGGACGGCCGAATGGTCATCGACGATCAGCAGCCGCATCCGCTCGGGAGGGCGATCCGATGGATTGGGCGGCTTAGGACTGGGCTGTCGAGCGACGGTGATCATTGCGCCTCCTTGGTCGAGTCGACCTCGAGCTTGCCCTGCCGCGCAGGCGACGGGAATGGGTGTCGACGCTCATCCTGCGCGGATCCCGACCCTGGGACCTGTGCCCGTACCCCGGACATCCCGGGCTGTCGGTCATCGCTGTGTTCGCGCCGAAAGCTTACGAGCGCGAGCGCGAGCGCCGCGCCCCAGATGAGGAACCACGGGTCCCATACGTACACGTGCCAGCGCAGTGCATATTCGTCGAGGCCGTCGGCTGGCGAGACCACCCTGGTCAGCGCAAGCGCCCCGACGATCACGTTCGCACCGCCCCACGTGACGAGCAGCGCGCTGGTCAGCGCGTTCGCCGCCAGTCGCCACGGGACGCGACGCCCCCACGGCCGGACCAACGACAGCGCGAGCAGCGCCGCGCCGAGTTTGGCCAGCGAGGTCGTCGCGCCCAGCACCAGAGCCGAGACCGAACGGGCCCGCGCCAGCCGTTCGATCGAGCCGCCGACAGTGTCGAGCAACAACGTGCCTCCGAGCGTCCAGAACACGCTGGGCACCGCGGAGGCAATCGCCATCGCGGCCGCGACGTACGCGAACTGGCGAAGCCGCACCGCAGCCTCAGCCGGTCGGTGTTGAGTCTTCGAGCGCGGGCGCGACCGCGACCTCGCGGGAGATACCCGTGTGGTCATGGAACCCTCGTCTTAGTGATCTCGTTTCGCACCCAGACTTGCATCGCGATGCACGACCGACCATGGGTGTTGGGCTGTATTTGCCGCCCGCCACCAACGATGGGTGATCGCTTCGCGCCGAATTGGGGTGCCCGTGTACTGACGACGCGGACGATGGGTGCCGCGCGCGGCCCCGATGGGTGATCGGCCCCATATCACGACTCGATTGACACTGCGAGCCTGCGCCGAGATCGGTTGGCAATCAATAGGAGGCAATCGGTGTCCTCACTGACGCGTTGGGTTCTCGCGCACAAGCGCCTTGTTGTCATCGGCTGGATCGCATTCACCGTCGCGGGGATTGCCGCGGCCGGGCCTGCGTCCAAGGCCCTCAAGGCGGAGTTTTCGGTCCCGGACTCGGAGAGCTGGAAGACCAATGTCGAGATCGCCGACCGGTACGGCGCAGATCGCAACGGCACCGCCCCGCTGGTGCCGGTTGTGACCCTCCCCGAGGGCGAGTCGGTGCGCTCCGCGGCGGTCTCCGCGGAGCTGAAGCGCGTGGATGAGCGACTCCGGACGGCGCTACCCGGCTCGCGGGTCGCGTCTTACAGTTCGACCGGAAGCGATGCGTTCGTCTCCAAGGACGGCCGCACCGCATTCGCGCTCGTCTACCCGCGCG
>DATFDC010000580.1:0-2336 GCA_035252415.1 Solirubrobacteraceae bacterium | reverse complement strand
CGGGTCGGTCGTGTTCCAGCCCCAGTCGTCGCCGCCCGGTTGCGTGCTCTGCGTGAACGCGGACGTCGGCGTCGCCCAGAGCACCGACGTGTAGGCCTTGCCGACCGCGAGCTCCATCGCACCGAGGGCGGCGCCGTCCATCCGCTGGCTCGCGATCACATGGCCGCCGGGATCGACGACGGCGATCGCCAACGAAAGCTCCCTCGCTGCGGCCTCGTCTCGAACCCGCGCCAGCAGGCCGAGTGCGAGCTCGAGGGAGAGGCGCCGACCGTCGACCAGACCTTCCATCGCGTCCGACTCTACGGACGGCGAACGCAGAGCGCCGCGAGGTCGATCCCGTAGATGGGCTGATAGGTCTCGCAGCCCATGCGGTTCGCGAAGAAGTCGCCGCTGAGTGTGTACTCGTAGGTCACGAACGGCGCCTCGTCACGGGTGAGCTCGGCGTCGAGGCTCGCGTAGGCGCGGTATCGGGCCGGCCCCGTGAGGCGCTCGGCCGCATGAAGTCGGCGTGTGAAGGCCGGATCATCGAAACGGGAGAAGTTGTCCTGCGGAATGGTGGCGGGGTCGAAGCTTTCGAGAACGCTCTGCGGATCGGCATAGGCGCCGCCCCCGACCCCGGTCGTCATGTCGTACGCGGCTCCGGCGGTCCGGATCGCGGCCAGCCACTGCCCCACCGGGAAGGTCTTCGGAACGACCTGGATCCCGATCGGCGCCAGGTCTCGCTCGACCACCGCGGCAAGCTGTTCGCTCCCCGGCGGCAGCCAGAGCACGGCGACTCCCCCGCCGTGCCCGTGCATCAGGCGGCGCGCTTCGGCCAGGTCGGGGTGGGATGGGTAGGCATCCACGGGCGCGTAGCCGGGGAATCCGGGTGTCAGCAGCTGGTCGGTGACCCGCGTGCCGCCGAACCCGGGGATGTCGTTCGCCGCCAGCGCGGTCCTATCGAGGGCGTAAGCGACGGCTCTCCGCACGTTCGCGTCGTGGAAGAGCGGGCGGCCGGCGTTCAGCGCGATCCCGAACGAGCCGAGGCCGGCCTGCGGGTTCTCGAAGAAGCGCTGGTGGCCCGCCTTCGCCGCGGGGCTTCCGGGCCCGTAGCGATCGCGTAAGCGAGGGATGAGATCCGGTGGAAAGTCGCCTGTGTAGAGCTGGTCGGAGAAGTAGTCTGCGGTCCCGGCCTCGACCGACCGCGCTGCCTGGGAGCCGTCGGGCCCGATCTCGTATTCGATCGCCCCGAGATGGTGCGGCCTCGGACCGTGGTAGTTGGGGTTCCGCTTGAGTATGAGCAGGCGTCCCGGCGCGTACGCGGCGATGTAGTAGGGGCCGGCCATCGGGATGCCGGGGATCCCCTGTCGGCTCACGGGAGTCGACGGCGGCACGGCGCACAGGTTCGGCGTCGCGAGCCGCGCTTCGAGATCCCCGGCCGGCGACGTGAGCTGGATCGTCAGGGTGTCGCCCCGCGCGACGACACCGGAGATGTGCTTCGCCTTGCCCTGCTCGTACGGTCTGGCGCCCACGATGTCGTCGATCGAGAAGGGCGGGATGCTTGTCAGCTCGTGCGGGCTGAACGTGCGCTCGATCGTGTCCTTGAAGGTCTGGGCCGTGACGGGCTGGTTGGACGGCGGCGAGAAGCGGTAGCCGGGTCGGATCGTGAACGTGTACGTGCGGCCGCCGTCGCCGATCGTCGGAAGTGACCGGGCCACCTCGGGGACGAGCCGCTCGCCTTCTGGAGCGGGCGCATCTGGGTAGCTCAGGAGCTCGGCGCACGTCGCGTAGAGGATCTGTGCGGCGTCGCTCCCAAAGCTGGAGTGTGCGGGATCGAGGTTCAGGAAGTCCTCATCCGACTGGATGGGAACGCGGGCCACTCCACCCCGCCCGGCGGAGGTGAGCAGTGGGGCGGCGCTTTGCTCGACCGAGACCCAGACGCGCCCGTCTGCGACCGTGACGCCGGTCGGGTTGTCGCCGACGTGGACGGTCGCGACGGTGCGGTCGGTCGTCGGGTCGATCCGAGACACGGTGCCGCCACCGCTGTCTGCAACCCAGACCGACCCGGCACCGACCGCGATCCCGACCGGATCGCTGCCGACCCCGATGGTCGCCCTGGCTGCCCCAGTGACCGGATCGAGCCGGGTCACGGTGCCGTCCTCGCTGTTCGTCACCCACACGCCTCCGGTGCCGAAGGCGATCCCCGCGGGGCCCTGGCCAACCGGGATCGTGCTCTGCGCTCCGCTCTTGACATCGATGCGCATGACATCGTTCTCGGTGTTCTCCGCCACCCAGACGGCGCCGTCTCCGACCGCGATCCCCGACGGGCTGAACCCCGAGCCGATGCTGCTCAGCAC